>JBFMFJ010000465.1:0-2778 GCA_040752235.1 Candidatus Zixiibacteriota bacterium
TAGTTCACGGACGCCGGAGCCGCCGGGCGGCCGCATCGATCGCCTGGAAAACAATGAGCCATCAGGTATCCTGCGAGAAATCCCGGCCTATTTCCCGGTTTTCAAATTGTACAAAGGCCCGGCTCCTTCCAAAAGAGCGGCATTGTACAAAAAGGCTTTGGAAATCGCCTATGCCAAGGGTGTGACGGGCGTTCATTCCTTTGATGGCCCGGATGCTTTGGAATTTTTTGACAGGCTGTCCTCCGAAGGCAAGCTTGGACTCAGAGTCGCCTATTATCCTCCGGCAGCGACGGCATCAGCATTACGCAAGGCAAAAATAAAGTTCGGATATGGCAATGATTATTTTCGTGTTTCCGGGGTTAAATTATTCTCGGATGGTTCACTGAGCAGTCAAACCGCCCTTTGCTTTGATAAATATATCGGCTCAAAAAACAATTACGGGGTCGAGACTAATCCGAAAGAAGTGATTATAAAACATATTGTTGATGCCTCCAAACTAGGCCTGCCGACAGCAATTCATGCCATTGGGGATAAGGCCGTGTCTAATGTTCTGGATTGCTATGAAAAAGCACCGGCCCTTTTGTCCGGCGGCAGGAGGCGTATTGAACATTTGCAGATGATCCGCCGTTCGGATATCAAACGTCTTAAAACACTGGGAATCGTGGCCTCCATGCAGCCATCGCATTGTCCGTCGGATATTACATTGATAGATAAATACTGGGGCAAAAGGGGCCGCAATTGCTTTATCTTTAATACCCTGTTAAAGCAAGACATTCCGCTCACGTTCGGTTCCGATGTACCTATTGAAGTGCTTGATCCGATTGCCGGCATTGATGCTGCCGTTAACAGGAAAGCCCCAAACAGCAAAAAGATCTTTTATCCTGAGGAAAAAATCTCGGTACCCCAGGCCGTTTATGGCTTCACTGCGGCTCCGGCCCATGTGGTCAGGCGTGAACACGAACTTGGGGCCCTGCTTCCCGGGTATTTCGCGGATTTTGCGGTTTTGTCGGGAGACATATTTAAAATCCCCAAAACCAAAATAAGGAATATCGGGATAATGGCCACTTTTTTTGATGGAAAACCGGTCTATCTGAATAAGGCCGCAAATCTTTCATTTTGAGACTGATCCGGCCCCAAAAAACTTTTATTTGACTTCTTTGACCTGTCGGGGCTAATTTATCTATATATATCCGATTGAGGTGTTGAAAGATTTCATCGAAAATCAACCTTTATTTATAAAATGCATCAAGTGACTCAAAAATATGAAAGAGTTGCCGGGAAATCAAACCATCACGTAAATTCTTTAAGGAGTCAATATCTCGGTTGTGATTAAAAATTCTCAATCGAACAGATTTTGACGGGAGGCAAAATGAAAACAAAATTTCTTATAATATTATTGTTTCTGATGTGCATCTCTCCAATATTGGCGCAGGAAGATGTTTCGAATGAAGACTCTGCCGCCATAACAGAAACCGGGACGGAACCATCTCTTGTATATATTCTTAATATAGATGGTGCCATCGGGGCCGTTACCGCCGATCGTGTTATCGAGGCGGTCGAGCTGGTCGAGGATGAGGGGGCTGATTTATTATTAATTACCATGGATACGCCGGGTGGTTTCAATGAGTCGATGTGGTCGATTACCAAGGCGATCATGAATTCATCCGTGCCGGTTGCCGTGTACGTTTCACCCTCGGGTGCCAAAGCCGCCTCGGCCGGAGTATATATAACTTATGCCGCTCATATCGCCGCCATGGCGCCGGGGAGCAATATCGGTGCCGCGCATGTCGTTTCGATGGGCGGCGAGATGGACTCGATCATGACGGAAAAGGTGATGAATGATGCTGTGGCCTCGCTGAAAGCGATGGCCGAGCGGCATGGGCGAAATGCCGAATGGGCCGAAGAGGCGGCCCGCCAGTCGGTCTCCATTACCAGCAAAGATGCGCTGGATTTGCATGTTATCGATTTTATTGCCGATGATGTTGATGATTTACTTAAGAAAGCCGACGGCTTTGAAGTCAACATGGTATTCGGTAAAAAGACCGTGCATACCGCGAATCCGACCAAAATACCGATTAAAAAGACTTTTATTCAGTCATTGTTGGAAATCATCTCATCTCCGAATATTGTCTTCATCCTCTTTTCGCTGGGCGGAATGGGACTGGTCCTGGAACTGTACAATCCCGGAGCGATACTTCCGGGCGTTGTCGGCGGCATATGCATAATTCTGGCGCTTTATGGCATGCGCACCCTGCCCATTAATTATGCGGGAGTGCTGCTAATTTTATTTTCCATAATCCTTTTTGTACTGGAGATTAAAATCGTGAGTCATGGCTTATTAACAATTGGCGGAGTAATCTCGATCATAATCGGCGGGATGATGCTGGTCGATAACGCCGATCCCGAATTAAGAGTTTCACGATCCATCATTTATACCGTGGCGATTGTTGTCGGCCTCTTTGTCATTCTCGCCTTTACGCTGGCCTATAGGGCAAGGGTCGCCAAACCGACGACCGGCGTCGAAGGCCTGGTCGGAACCACCGGTGTCGTAAAGACCAGGATTGAGAAGACCGGCTATGTTTATCTGGCCGGTGAATTGTGGGAAGCCTCGGCTGAAGAGATTATAGAAGAGGGGGAGGAGATTGTCGTTGTGGCGGTGGATAATTTGAAGATGAAAGTCAGAAAGAAAGTATAATAATAAAGGGAGGATTAAAATGGCACTACCAAGTCTTGTTGTTGCCCTGTTTTTAATTCTTATCATCCTGACCAATGCTATCA
>JBFMFJ010000466.1:0-2776 GCA_040752235.1 Candidatus Zixiibacteriota bacterium
GAATCCACCGCTACAAACATATAGCTGGGATTCAAGGCAAGAATCGGCAGATCGGAAGCAACCTGGAGCCGAACGGCCGCCTTTTGGGGAGTGTTGGTCGCGCCCGGAGCAGAGACAACAACGGTATCATAGTAGAAGCCGTAAGCCAGTCCGGTAATATCGACCGACAATGTTACGACACCATAGTCCGTCCCGCTTGTCGGCGTCAATGTCAGCCAGCTCTCACTTTTGGTTGCGGTCCAGTTGAGTGTCCCGCCACCGACATTGTCAATGGTTAAATATTGATCGTTTGGATTGGCGGAATCGACGATAGCATTGAAACTGAAAAAAGTCTGGGACAGATCAATGGTCGCCGGCGGTTCGGTTAATACCAGGTGAACCGGTACCAGAACCGGGTTATTGGTGGCATTCGGGTCGCTCACGGTAATAGTATCATAGTAATTTCCTGCCCCGAGGCCGATGGTGTTGACATATACCTGGACATTGGAGGGCGCGGTGCCGTAGGCAGGAGACATTCCCAGCCATGACGAATGCCAACTGGCGGTCCAGTTCAGAGTCCCTACACCCACATTTGTAATATGCAGAAGCTGGGCATTGGGTGCCGATTGTCCAGCAACTCCCTCAAAAAGAAAACTCTCCGGATCGACGTCTATCTCCGGATCTTCCGGCATTACTCCGACTTCCCAGCAATACGGGCCGTTAAAGGTAGTGGGATAGTCAAACAGCCAGTCATATTTTCCCGGTGGTTCCTGGTTGGGGATACTGCAGGAATCAATGCAGAAAATCCCTTCCTGGTTAATCTGAAGAGCAAACTGGATATTACGCTGCTCCCCCAACCCATGTGGCCAGCCGGACAATGATACGGTGGTATGGTTAATTGTATCTCCAAGATTCCCATCAAAATGGAAGCCGGTCCACTGGTTTAGAACGGCCCAGTAAGACAAGAATGAGGAAGACATTGTTATGGAATTAAACGGTCCAAAACCGCCCACATCCCTGTGAGTCACGGTAGTAATGCCCTGCGGACTATAGAAGACAAAGGGCATACTATAGCCCAGGATCTCGACGCCGTCATTATTATTCATATAAATATCGACGGTAAACGGCTGTCCGATTTCAACCAGGCCCGGGAGAAGCAATGGCGAGGCCTCGGCCCGCACGACCGCAGCCTCAGTCTGCATAACGAATATCATCAATAGAACCGGAAGAAGCAGCAAACAACGCTTCATAATCACCCTCCTTGGGTATAGCATTATCGTTTCCCGAGTAAATTAATTTTTATCGTTCTTAATTTTAATCTTTGCCGACGACGCATCGCCCCGCCCTCGCCCATAAAATCTTTGTCCAGCCACAAATGAAAAAACGGCATATTCGATTCTGATGATGCCTTCATTTTGCCGTTAATTCAATCGCGGATATTTGATTGTCACCTTTACTCCCGCTACTTTCAAGCAGATACGGAGAATGACGTAAGACTACTTAAAGTAAATACAGTTTTTCCACTGGAAATACTATGAATACCGATAATAATATACCCCATTTGGAGCAAATCTGTCAAGTTAATTTTGTCGGAGAATCGGATAACCGTCTCCTGTGAACATCATAATTAACGACAGCCGGGCAACAATCCCGCGGTTGTTGTCCCGGCTGAATTATTCATGATGAGGTTAGCGTTCCGGATCAAGCAGCGGACCCGTCGGAGCCGGCCCGCCCCGGAAAAGATATTTTATCAGATAAATTATATCACCAAGGTTGATGGTTCCGGTTGTGTTGACATCGCCGGCAATCGGAACCGGAAGCGGTTCCGGCCCGCCAATATAAAGGTAATTAATAAGATATATGATGTCATTCAGATTAATAATGCCGTCCCCATTGACATCACCTGAGCGATGGCCGATCATTTTGAAAACACCCGACGCCGAGGATTCGCTTTCATCATTAAACATCCAGGCCAGAGTAAATTCCTGTATGGTCGTATCCCATAGAGGACCGTAGTAACTGACAAATTCGGACAACGAAACATGCAGGATTAACCTGTCGGCGGTATCACCATCACCGGGTATAATCTCGGAAGACGAGGGGATGATCACATTATTAACAGTCAATAAACTTACATTGACATCATAGACGGTATAGCCGCCGCCGAGGTCGGACAGGGTGATGGCCGCGGTCGCCGATTCGAGAGCGTTGGCATAGAAGACATACATGGTGGCCGGTGAGATCGTAACGCGATTAACGCCGCAACCCACGCCAAAAGCGCCAATAAGCTGGCCACAGGGACTGAGCGACGGCGAACAGGGCGACATATGGTCGATATGCAAATCGCCGGCGGCAGTATCGCAGAACATTGGATTGGATGAGAGATTGTCATTTATTTCATCCATGCCGGCCAGACAATCCACCCAGTCACCATTCTCGTTACCATATAAATCCGAACAACTTATCTGAATGTCACTAATATTAATATTTTCACACCAGACAGCCTGACACTGGCTGTTAAAGGCAATAATGCTCTGGTCCATTGTCAATGAAGTGCCGTTTTGACAAATTATGACACTGTTTGCCGCAACTAATGTGTCCTGACCATTCAATGCCAGCGTGGAATTATTTATTATTATGGAAGTTTGGTCTCCGCTTATTGCCGATCCGGCGCTGGCCAGATTGGCCTTAAATAAACAATTCTCGGCAGAAACATTGGCACCATAACTACTTATCGCACCACCCGGACCCTGATCCGCAATATTTCCGGTAAACTCGCAATTTTCAAGGATCAGTG
>JBFMFJ010000467.1:0-2768 GCA_040752235.1 Candidatus Zixiibacteriota bacterium
CTCCGCCATATTTCGATTACTGTGAAATCGAATATACCGGAAACCTGAAGCCAAACAATGACATTCTCGATGCCTTTTTCACAGGTTTGTTCGGGACGGCGGAGTATATTATTAACGATGCATTTTCGGCGGCGCCGATGATATTCAACATTGATGATCCTCTGAATCCCGTGAACATTGCAAATTACATGCAGAATTCAGGGGAAATTACTCTTCAAATCCCGTCTGACGGAGACGGGACCGCCAGACTGTACTTTTGTCCCTCTTCAAAGTTCTATACGACGGCCCTTATAGAAAAGGTGTCGGCGCCGTTATTGACCGAGAATCCGGCCCAGACCGACTTGATAATTGTCGCTCCCCGGCAATTCGTCTCCATGCTGGATGATTATAAACAATACCGGGAAAATCATTCCGGCTTAAAGGTGATGGTGGTTTCACTTGAAGATATCATGAATCAATTTTCCTACGGGCTGTATGACCCGGCTGCGGTTCGTGATTTCCTTCGCTATGCATATCTGAATTTCCCGGAACCGGCGCCGTCGGCGGTATTGCTTGTCGGCGACGCCAGTTATGATTTTGAAGATAATTTATCGACGGAAACGCCCAATTATATACCGCCGTTTATTCATGAACTGGACCATACTGCATCCGATGACAATTATGTCTATTTCGGAGAATTTGGCTTTCTTGACGGTGACAGCTCCTATCTGGATGGAGACGGCGATCGCGGCTATGATATGATGGTATCGCGCTGGCCGGTTCGAAATTCCGTCGATCTTAATACAATTACTGATAAGGTTCGCTCCTATGAGTCCTCGACCAATTATGGAACTTGGCGTACCACCATCGCTCTTGTGGCGGATGATGAGTACACTTCGGGCGGTGATTATGAAGGGCTGACACATACAAGGCAGACGGAATTGCTCGAGACAGGGCATCTCCCGCCTGCATTTCGGCGAAACAAAGTTTACAGCTGGGAATATCCCTTCAATTCGGAACGAGCCAAACCTGATGTCAACGAAGCCATTGTCAAGAGCGTCAATGAAGGGACGCTGCTTATCAATTATGTGGGGCACGGCAATCCCGATACATGGGCTCACGAACGAATTTTCCTTAAGGGCACGGACCTTCCCAAATTGACGAATGCCGAACGTCTGTCGCTGTTTTACGCGGCCTCGTGTTCCATCGGCCTATTCGACGATCCCAGGCGGGAAGGTATGGCCGAGGAATTGCTGCGAATGTCGGGCGGCGGCGCCATCGGCGTCATGGCCGCGACCAGGCTGGTTTATTCGGGTGATAACGGCGCCCTTAATCGCCAGGTTTTCGACATTCTGTTTTATGCCGATGATCTCTCGATTTGTGAAGCTTTATATGCTGCCAAAACCTATCGCCAGTACAGCAGCGGTTTCCTTCAACAAAGGCTGAATGATCGGAAGTTCTCGTATCTCGGCGATCCGATCCTTCGTCTGGGAACGCCCCGCTACAGCCTGTCGTTCACGGAATTTCCCGCTATCCTGAAGGCGCTGGATACTCCTTTTGTCGCCGGCGAAGTCGTCGACGCGGTCACGGGGAGTCATGTAAATATGAACGGCCACGCCGAAATATTCGTCTATGATTCGGAACTCAAGAAGACTCATTTGGGCGTCAACGATGACGGCGACGTGGTCGACAGTCTTACTTATGCAAAAAGCGGCCCGATTGTCTATAAAGGTTCGGTGGAGATAGCGGACGGGTACTTCGATTTCTCATTTATTGTTCCACTGGATATAGGCTATGGAGGCGAGGGCGCGGCGATATTCGCCTATGCCGTCTCGGATGTGAAAGACGGTTTCGGGCTGGCGGATTCAATCCCGGTATCATCCGAGGTGGTGATTTCGCAGGACAGCCTTGGCCCGCTTATTTCCTACACATTCGGTACGCGTGAGAATTTTGTCTCGGGGGATCGCATTGCAGCCGATGAGCCGCTGGTCCTGACTCTGACCGATTCCACCGGCATAAATCTTACAGGGGGCGCCGGCCACGGAATCACACTTTGCATTGACAACGCCGTTGAGAATATAATAAATTTGACGGATCTTTTTCAATATGATGCGGGAAGTTATACTTCCGGCGAAATTAGATATGAAATGGCAAGTTTGAGTGCCGGGAATCATACTTTCAAAGTGAAAGCATGGGATAATGCCAACAACTCCGCTACCACGGAATTCGAGGCGAGCGTCGCAGAGACCGGGGAATTCGTTCTTACCGATGTGTTGAATTACCCCAATCCGATGGAGGAGCGCACGACATTTTCATTCTCGCTGACATTTCCGGCCCGGAAGGTCAGTCTTGAAATATTCACTCTTTCGGGACGAAAAATTATGAATTATGAGGAGAATATGGTTTCGGCCGATTATCATGAATTCTATACATGGAATGGTCATGATGCGGATGGAGACCGTGTTGCAACCGGAGTATATATTTATAAAGTCACAGCTTTTTCGATGAATACTGACGATGTGATAGAGTCATTTGGGAAAGTTGTAGTTGTCAATTAACGCTGTTCGGAGGAAATTTTGATGCGAAGACTAACAGGCATAATCATAATCGCGCTGGCATTGATTTCATTTAGCGCCAATGCCTATGCTCAGATATCAAGTGCCGCGGTATTGTTCCTGCGTATTGCCGCCGGAGCCCGGGCCGCCGGAATGGGAGAAGCGTATGTCGCCATAGCTGATGACGCCACCGCCACGCACTGGAACCCGGCCGGATTGGGCCAGTATCCTTTA
>JBFMFJ010000468.1:0-2755 GCA_040752235.1 Candidatus Zixiibacteriota bacterium
ATAAAGAGGCAGTCGGCCCGCTGATTGACATTCTCAAAGATGACAAGAGTAATGAGCATATTCTCAGGAGTGCCACCTATGCTCTTGGTGAGATCGGCGATAAAGAGGCAGTCGGCCCGCTGATTGACATTCTCAAAGATGACAAGAGTAATGAGCATATTCTCAGGAGTGCCACCTATGCTCTTGGTGAGATCGGCGGTAAAGAGGCAGTCGGCTCGCTGATTGAGATTCTCAAAGATGATAAGATTGATAAAGGTGTCCGCGGGAAGGCTGCTGATGCTCTTGGCAAGATCGGCGAGAAAAAAGCAGTCGATTCGTTCATTGAAATCATCAAAAATGATTTAGTTTATCAAGATATACGAGGTCATTCTGCATATGCTCTTGGCCAGATTGGCGATGTAAAGGCCACTCCAGCTTTGATTGATTTTGTTAATGATCATTCTTTAAGTGAGAAAACACGGACAAAGGGTGCATTGGCTCTTGGCATAATTGGCAATTCTGAGGCAATAATACCTCTCATTCATTTTATTAAAAATAAATATATAATTGCAGATTCTTGGAGAACTTATAAAGATTTTGGAGAGAGTGTTGATAGGAATAATTTACTAAGTCCGGTCCTTATGAGTATTAATCAAATAGAAGAAAATGCCAAGAATGCTTTAATCAATATCATATCAAGACATAAAAGTGCACTATATTCCACTCTTGCCGGTTTAGACAAGAATAGCCTATCTTTTCTAATAAAGGAAAATTATCTTCTAGACATGTTCAAAGCCGGTGGACGTCGCTGCCTGCATTTGAACCTGAAATACTGGGAAGTCTGAAAAAAAGCACACACACAAGTTTGAGAATGCCACTCTCCTGAGCACAAAATCTTTTCCCCTCTCGAGAGGGGTGCCCGAAGGGTTGTAAATCCTGAACGCTGTGAAGGGCGGGGTGTGTAAACCATGCCTCACTATCGAACCACCCCCAATATCAAAAACCCAATCACTTTGATGGTAAATCTCTCCGCAGGGGGTATTATAGAAGGAGTATATTAATTGTGGCTATAAGTGCGTCAAAATTGTTTTTTATTCAGAGACCAGATGTGGAAAGGTTTCCTGAGTTTCGCGGGCTTGGAGCCTCAAAGGGAAGGATCTGCAGCTCACATAATCCCGTACAAAATATTGTAGGGACAGGGCACTGCCCGCAAATTTACTACAAAAATGATGCAGCACATTTAAAAATAGGAAAATAAACCCAATTTCGCGTAATCGAATGAAAATAAATATAGTACAGGGAATTTTCATGTGGGCGGCAGATGTCCACATCTGCCCCTCTTGTAAAGTCCTGTCGCAGACCCTGAATGAAATGAAGGGCGTCCGACTCCGGTCGGAGCGCGACTCAACATCAATATTATAAATATGATTAAAAACTACCAGCGGGGTTTGCCGGCGTCGCTGCTATCGAGATAAACCACGTCCAGAAGCGGGCAGGATGCCTCATCCGAACCGATATGCGCCTCGCGATGCAAGGCATCGATCGCCCTGGCCACATTGCGGAAAAGATGATTCTCTCCGATTTTGTCATAAAGGTGCGTTCGCCGCATGACATCAAGCACCGAATCATTCAAACCGGTAACGGAAACCCCCAGCCCGTTTTCCCTGAGCCGGTCGGTCAGAAGCGAAAGAATATCCTCGCCCGAGGCATCCAGCTCGTTGATACCGTTGCCGACGATGATGACATGTTTCAGATGCGGCATAGAGGAAACCAGTTCGAGAATTTTATCCTCAAGATAATTCGTATTGGCAAAAAACAGCGATCCGTTGTACCGGACGACCGCCAGATGTTTGCATCGCGCCAAACCGAAACGTTCGCTGTTGCGCCAGGTGCCGTCGGGATGCTTGGAAAGAATGGCGATATCCGGCTTCATGTTGCGCAGCATGTACAATCCGAGCGAAAGAATAACGCCGATCATAATGCCCCACTCCAGATGCGGCGCAAAAGCCAGTGTCAGGAAGAAAGTGATCAGCCCGATGATACCGTCGAATTTCTGGGCCTTCCAGGAATGTATGAATCCCCTTACATTCAACAGTCCGATCACGGCCATCATGATGATAGCTGCCAGAACCGCCTGCGGCAGATGGTACAGCAGCGGTGTCAGAAAAACCAGCACCATTACGACAATCAGACTGCTGACGACATTCGACAATCCGCTGACCGCCCCCGACTGGATATTGACGGCCGACCGCGAAAACGATCCCGAAACCGCATAACTCTGGAAAAACGAACCGACAATATTGGCTGTCCCCTGGCCGATCAACTCCTGGTTGGGATCGAGCCGCTGTCCGGTCCGCGCCGCCATAGCCTTGGCAATGGAGATCGCCTCCATGAATCCAAGGAGAGAAATTATTATGGCGATCGGAATCAGGTTAAAGGCAACTGATGTATTGATCCGGGGAAATATTAAAGAAGGCAATCCCCGAGGAATATCACCGACCACACTGCCGCCGCAGGCCATCCTGACAGCCGTGCTGTCGATTCGCTTGTTCCCCACCAGAAGCCGCCAGTTATATTGATCGTATGTCATCCCCGGTATATTTGTCTGAATATCATAAAACTCTTTCGTACCGTCATGGGCATCAGCCGATTTCAGGTGGAACAGCCACAATTGCTGCTTGAGCAGTTGATTCTTCTCTTTCAATTCTTCGATTTCAATATTCAGAAGCGACAACTCGTTGTGAACCGAAGCAGCCGCCATTGAGTTTTCGCCGTA
>JBFMFJ010000469.1:0-2755 GCA_040752235.1 Candidatus Zixiibacteriota bacterium
TTAAATGGATTCGGATAATTTTGACTCAAAGAAAATCGTTCCGGAAGGCTATGAGAGCCGGTTTTTACATCGGAGCCAATCTGTTCAATTTTCAGTCCATTCAACAGTGAAAGATTCCAGCGGTTGACAAAATGAATATCGATCATCTGATCTTTAATTTCGACGTTATCTGCCACGAGCTCAAAAGCTGAATGCGCGCCAATTTTCTGAACCAGGTCAAGCCCGCTTTCGATACGGACTCCCTCCACCATAATGTCGAATAGCCGTTCGCCGGCTTCATCAAGTTCGTTTTCAGCCATCATCAGCGTCACTTTGTAGAACCCGTCCGGAACGCGCACCTTATAGGTAACTACTTCGCGCAAATCTGTCAGATAGACGGAATCCTCCTCCGTCCCCTGTATTTCAAAACTTGCTGACCAATCGTCCACATAGCCATCCTGATGTCCGTATTCCAGTTCCGGACTCCAGATTTGATCGGGAAGATAATCGCGATATCCTTTGCCACCGACATTTATTTTGAGCGGAAATGATAAGGGTTTAACCATCGTGAGATTGATCACCTGGCCTGTCATCACATTGTGGGCCGGAGAATTATCTTTGATACCCAATACGATCAGGCTATAAGAATTGGCTGGATTCAAGCCGGAAACTGTCAGTGCAACGGTGCGGTTATCTTCCAACAATACTGCCTCAGAAATTGTAATTCCGCTGATCAGATAATTCGTCTTGGTTTGAGCACTGGACGGTTCTAATGTTTCGGTGAAGCCGATGGTGATTTTATCCTGATAGGCGCGAGCCCATTGGACTGCGGGCGGGGTTAAGTCGACATAACCCAGCGGCGCTGGTTTAGTCAGGCATAAAATTAAACAGCCATTGGCAAACACCGCATTTTCGGGCATAAAATCACTATTATTGCCAGCCCAGGTGTGAGTTGCTTTTTCCCAGCGCTCTTGATCCCAGGAATCAAATTCATCCTTCCATAGCAGGGTGAAATTATTGTCGGTTCCGCAATTCCCGGCACCTGGAGTATAACTGGCATAGCTGACCCAATCGTAATAAGCGAACACCGGCAGCATTCGATCATCTAACACTCCCGCCCAAGGCGCCCATGAGGGCGGCCAGATGTTCATCATGATTTTTTGGCCGTACTTAAATTGAGCAACATGCGACTGGGTTTGCCGATAGACTTCGATACCATCAACAAACCAGGCAATATAATCAGGTGTCCATTCAAAGGCATAATTGTGAAAATCATCGTGGGTATTAAATTCCACCCATTGGTGGCTGTTACGAATTTTCTGCCCTGGTCCTATAGATGTAACCTGCACATCGTGATCGTAGCGCCCCAAAATCTCAAAGTCGATCTCGTTCCAGGCTGTGCTCGATGTTATCTCATGATAAGTGAAAAATGAAGCCAAAAAGCCGTCACCAATAGGCGGTTTGTATCGGGCTTCGAACCGTCCGTAGATAAACGATTCTTTGGTACGATATTCGGCGCCTTTGTAGTCCTTTGCCCTAACAATTGCCTGCAAGATTAATAAAGCAATTAGAGTTTGGCAGCAAATTTTGATCATTACTTGCCTCGCCTAAAGAATAATCGGGAAACAGAGCTCACAAAATTAAACGTGCCACGCACTTTTGCAGCACCTGGCACGTTGCGATTAAGGTTTTTTTTACTGAATTACTACGGCTTACTTCATCAATATCATTTTCATCGTCTTGCTAAAGCCCTCTGTTTCCATGCGATAGAAATAAAGGCCGGAAGGTAGATCATTAGCATTAAACTCAATTTTGTAACTGCCGGCCACCTGGTTCCCATCAATCAAGGTGGCTACCTGCTGACCAATTTGGTTAAAAACTTGCAATTTCACCTGACCCGACTTTGGTACGGCATAAGCAATGGTTGTTATCGGATTAAAGGGATTGGGATAGTTTTGCGAGAGCTCATAAGTTGTAATAACTCCCCGCTTATTCTCTTGCACGTCAGTCGGATGATAGCCGCCTAAGGCCGCTATTTCATTAGCCGACAGCGGATAATTCCAGATTGCTAAATCGGCACAATGGATTTCGTTATCTTCGCCGTCTTCATCAGCAAAAATCAACAGCACATTTTCCAGAGCAAAACGGCCGTCCACACTCTGGACAGTACCGTCATGCAACAATTGTCCGTCCAAATAATATCGGTAGTGAGTTCCGTTTTTCACGGAGATCACTAATCGATACCATTCATTTGCATTAATGACCGTGGTAGAATAACCGGTAGCAGCTACTCCGATATTACCGTCAGGTTTGATGAAGCAATCACCATCATTGCTATTAGCTGGATTGGTTTGGAATAAGGCATGCCAAACGCCCAGTGCTGGTACTTTAAAGTCAATCATCAGTGAATATTCGTTTACATAAGCGCCACCGCCATTGGGTGCGATGCCATGGCTCATTTTATAATGGCTACCGACACCAATTTTGACGGCACCATTACCCTCGGCAGGTCCGGTGATAGCTTCATGGCTGCCCACTAGTTCTAAAGCTTGTCCTATACCAGCTTCTGCTTTTACAAGATTGTTGGCGTCATCAAATTTCCATTTGCCTACAAGCTTGCCAACAGTTGACACCTTATTGGTATCACCAATCCAGGTATAAGCCCATTCGCCTGGATTTTGCCATTGATGATCGGTACTCAAATGGGACCAGCCGACATTTCCATCCCAGCCTACGCCGTCGTTATCGTGGAAATAAAGGTCGAGAGGAATACGCA
>JBFMFJ010000470.1:0-2730 GCA_040752235.1 Candidatus Zixiibacteriota bacterium
AGTTCGCAAACCACTGGATCGACTGAGGCATCAATCACCGCCAACGTTGCGGCCGCGGTCCGGACCACTTTTGTCATGTATTCGAAATCAAGCGCTGTGATGATATCGCCGGAAGTATGCACAAAAGGATTTGTTAACTTTTCATGCAATGTAATACCACAGGCGCCGTAGTTTACGAATGGGCGAGCATCCCATGCAGCAATAGGACCGCGCAAAGGAATCAGATCGGTCAACCGTTCTGCGGCCGCCAAAAAAACCTCATAATATGGTATACCGGAAGTCATAGCCTGGACTGTTGGCTCACCTCCTTCAAAGTAAGCAATCATATCGGTATTGAGAACAAACTCGACATGGACTGAATCTTGATATAGTTTGAAAGCCAGCGAATCGGATCCAATTAGAAATTGTTCTTCTGCGCCGAATGGAACAAACATGAATGATTTTCTTGATGGATAATTCTTGAATATGCGGGCCAGCTCCAGCGTTGTAGCGGTTCCCGTGGCATCGTCATCGGCCCCGGAGGCATTGGCCAAAGGATTATCATTGCACTCAAATATATATGAGTCATAGTGACCGCCGATAATTATCCAGGTATCTGGTTTTTCAGTTCCGATCTTCTTACATACGACATTCCATGCCGGAGCATTATAAACATTCTGATTTTCATTGTTTGCTTGAAAGGCATGTAGTCTGACATTAGAATAGCCGAAACTCAGGAATTTATTGAAGAGCCAGCTTCTTGCGGCCACACAGGAGTCGGTTGGTGTAAATCTTGTATAAAATGCCTCAAGACGAGCATCATAGCTGTAAAGAGAATCCTGAATGACAAGATCGGCAAGAGTATCTCCGGGGTAGTCATCGAATGGGGGATTAGCATAAATAACGGGCGAGTAGAAAATCGGTGTTTCCATATCCGCCAACCGGAAAACCATATAACCTTCTCTGATGAGAATATCCTTTGAATCCTCCGGCATCTCGATTATGTACATATTGTCTGTAGAGTATATAGGATTTAACTCCAGCGCGGTTCGGCTCCGGCGACTATGTCTGCCTTCAAGCATATATGTTCGGTCAATATTGCAGTCTTTTGAAAGCAATTCAAGGCTGACATTTGCCGCCTTCAATCTTTGCTCCTGATCGGGCGAAAGGCTTACAATGAATTTATTGTCGACCATGCCATGCGCATTGGGCACTATACTTTTTGCTATGCCCGCCGAGAATTCATCATTGATTTTCAATAAATAAAAGTCAGTCCCGTTCACCGTCATACAAGTAAGAAATATAGCAAACAGGCTGCAGAATATTAATTTGCTCATGTCTTTCCCTCCTGTCCTGCCAAATGTATAACGAATATCGAAAATTCTTTATTCTACACATCCCTCCAAAGGCGCCGGACCGCTCTTATATAAATAGCCTATTAAGTAAGTTACATCGAGTATATTGACATTGCAGCTTCCGTTCGGATCTCCGTTGTTCGGATCCGGTGGCGGCGGGCCGCCCTTGTACAGGTAGTTTATCAAATATGTAATATCCAGTATGTTAACTGCCCAATCGCCGTTGACATCGCCGTACAAAACCGACTCCTCACCAAAGTATTCGAACACCCTGGCAATTAATGCCTGCGCGCTGGATTCGGTAAGATAATACAGGGGAAAACCGAGAACGACTCGTTTTCCGTGATGCGTATCATAGGCAACGCCGACCGGTTTATTGCCGTAGAACGGATTGCCGGAACGGGAATTGAATGTGCAAATCACTTCAGCCCCGGGCACGGCCGTGAAAATATCGATATTGGGAAGCGGCGCATGATAATACGTGTCGTTTCGTACTTCCAGATCGGGCCAGCCGTTAACGCCAGTGGCGCCATCGAAATCTGACAGAACATTTTCGGCGATTGATGCCAGTCCCAGATTATCACGGAAGAAATTGCCTGGATAAAAACTGGTCTGTCCGGTGATGGCGAAGATTGTCCTCCAGCCGGCCAGGAAAAAGTCGGTTTCATATTGCAGATACCAATCCAGGCTGTCCAGAGAACCTTCAAGCAGATTCTGGGAATTATCATCATCGACGTAAAATATAGGCATATACTGACCGGCCAGCGACCTTTTCAGTGCCTCGCCGGAATCTAGTGTCATCCGGGCAAACGAAGAGTCTCCAAACGCAGCGGCATAATATTGATATTGCTCCAACTCGGTCGGCCAGTTATCTCCACCCCTTGTCTCATCCACCAGTAATATCCCGGATGCAAAAGTCGCAGAAAATGACATTGCCTCAAGCGATGTATCGGACTCTATCATATCATTATCTATTGCAAGCAATCTATAATAATATTCCTGGCCTGCTGTGACATTCGCATCCGCGAAATGCGTATCGATCAGATTATCCTGAATTGCCGTCCATTCTTCTCCATCGGTTTTACGCAGTATTTTATAATGACTGATATCCAGTTCGCGATTGGGCAGCCACTCAAGGTGGATTGAAAACAGGTCCGGAGACGCAGTAAATCCTTCCGGCCTGCGTGGCTTCGAAAGGGGCACTTCGCTGGAGCATAAATAGTATAACGGAGGGTATCCATTATCCGGAATGCAGTAAACGCTGACAAAATAAGTTGTATATTCACTCAACCCCGCAATATCATAACTGCAGCTGAATGGAGGTACTTCAAGCGTATCATCCAGATTTTCATCCGAAAGCCCATAGGCTATTTTGTATGAATAACCATCATAGCAG
>JBFMFJ010000471.1:0-2729 GCA_040752235.1 Candidatus Zixiibacteriota bacterium
GACACCGCAATACAGGACCTTATTGATGATTTATATAATATTCCCTATATCGGAATATACAACCCGGGTGTTGTTCCGCCGGTGCCGATTACAATCACCACAACCACTCAAACATTCGCCGGCGTGAGCTTTGACTATCCTATTGATGATGATCTCGATGGGACGCCTGAAGGCTGGATGGCCATCGTCGAGGTCAATGAGGATCAAATAAATTGGACCGGCGAGTACATTACTATCGAGGGCAGTCCCGGCCTTGCGCTTCAATATGTCTACCTGAGTTCCGGAGCCATATCGAGAAACTATCCGGGAACCGGGGAAATCCCGACCCTTACCGAATGGGGCTTGATAATCTTTACTCTATTACTGCTTGGATGGATGACCTGGATGATTATTCGACGGAGACAGTCTGTCAGGATTGGTATTTGATTTCAAACCGCAACTAAATGGGCCGATTCACCATGAATCGGCCCTTGTTTTTTCCCGATACGCCGGAAGATGTTCTAAAACACCGAGAACTTGAAATACTTGCGAGGGTCTTTCTCGATATCCGTTACCAGATTCTCGATGCGTACGATCAGATTCTTGATTTCCTGATACAACTCATCGTCATTGACCATCGCCCCGGCCGTCCCTCTCCCCTCGTTTATTTTGGCCAGGATCGAATCGATTCTTCCGCTCGAGGCGTGAATGTTATCATACAGCCCGGGATCGGACAGCAGTCTGCCGATGGTGCCTTCGTTCTTATTCGCTTTTTCGGCAATACCGTCGATATTATCGGTCAGGCTTTCCAGCGAGGTGACAATTCTCTTCTGGCTTTGCTGCATGTCATTGATTAAAATCGTCAATGATGATATCAGGCGGGTCAGCTCGTTATACAGGGTATCCTCGGTGAACATTTTTCCGACCGCCCCTTCGCCACGATTGATACGACCGGTTAACTCGGTCAGGTTGCCGGTCAGGTCTTTAGCCCTGGTCATGACCGCTTCACCTTCGGAGAAAACGGCCGAGAGATCGCCCGGCTCGGCACTGGGAATAACGGAGCCTTCGGGCAGCATCGGATTGCCGTATGAACCCGGAACGATTTCAATGTACTTATCACCGATAAACCCGATCGTTCCGACCTTGATGGAGGCATCGGTGGTTATCATCTTCATAACCGACTTTAAAACTCGGAATTTGACTTCGACCTGACGTGCCTCATCGAGATGGACAAAATCAACCTTATAGACATTCCCGACTTCAATGCCTGCAACCCATACCGGACTGCCCGTTACCAGGCCGTTTACGTTTTTGAAATATGCTTTATATTTGGCTTTGCTGTCGAATATTGAGGTTCCGCCGCCTGAAAAAGAGGCCCAGAGCAGAACCGCTATGGCTATGGCCAGAAGGATACCAACCCTCAGTTCTCCCCATTTGATTTTGGTTGTCCTTTTCATCTAATCCTCAATCTATATAAAGTCTATCTTTTTTACATTGTCAATGGCATCGCGAAACGGCTGAAGAAAATTAACCACCAGGGGATCATTCTCATTACGAAGTTCCATCAGAGAACCGTCAAATGCCACGCGGCCCCCGTCAATGATTATAAACTTGCCAGCCAGTTCAAACGCATCGGAAATCTGATGCGTCACGACAATCGAGGTCACCTGCTTCACATCGGCCAGATGGTTAATCAGAGTGATAATGTTTCTGGTCATTTGAGGGTCCAGACCGGTTGTCGGTTCGTCATAAAGCATAATCCTCGGATCGGTCGAGAGAAGCGCCCGTCCGATCGCCACCCGCCGCTGCATGCCGCCGGAAAGCTGGTCGGGGAGATTATCAATGATATCCTCCGACAATCCGACAAATCCGAGCATTTCCCGCACTTTTCCCTCGATTTCATCCATTTTCATCCTGGTGTGTTCGAAGAGATAATACCCCACATTTTCCCCGACGGTAAGCGAGTCGAACAGGGCGCCATCCTGGAAAACCATTCCGATTTGTTTACGGATTTCTCTTAAATCCTTTTCTTTCAGATGGCAGATATTTTTCCCATCAATCAGTATTTCGCCGCTATTCGGACAGGCCAGACCGAGGATAAGACGGAGAATGGTCGATTTCCCGGAACCGGAATGTCCCATAATAACCCGCGACTCGCCGTCCGGAATATAAAACGAGACATCCTTCAATATATGCTTCTCTTCAATAAAGTAATGTACGTTCCGAAACTCGATCATAAATAACCCTTCAAATAGCCGGAAATAAACTTGGTAATAACAAAGTTCGAAATGAGGATGGTTATTGAGGATACCATCACCGACTCGGTTGTGGCCCGGCCGACCCCCTTGGTCCCGCCTTCCGAAGTAAATCCCTTGTAGCACGAGACAAAGGCAATGACCAGGGCAAAGAAAAACGGTTTGAAAATTCCCACAAAAATATTGCCGAATATCAGTTTCTCTTTTACCGCCGTCCAGTAGGTCAGAGATGTAATATGCGCAATAAAAACGGCAATGACCCACCCGCCGAAAAGCGAAATAATGTCACAGACTATTGTCAGGGCGGGAACCATAACCAGCAGGGATATCAACCGTGGCGCTGCCAGCTTGCGCAGCGGGTCTATTCCGAAGGCAATCATGGCATCGATTTGATTCGATGATTTCATCGACCCGATCTCCGCCGTGATACCGGCCGCTACCCGCGAGGCCACCATAATGCCGGTCAAAATCGGCCCCAGCTCACGGACAATGGCC
>JBFMFJ010000472.1:0-2726 GCA_040752235.1 Candidatus Zixiibacteriota bacterium
AATCATCTTTAGAGTGAAACTCTTGCTTTCGGGATAGTAATCCGGCTTGTCGACAAAAGCACCCCAGACTGATATTGCTTTCAATCCTGCCGCAATGGCAGTTATCTCATTTATTCCCACCGAGCCGACATTGGTATCGAAAACCTTGACCAGAAACGCCCCGGTAACACCACAAAATTCGGTTTCATTCCCGGCGATATTTTCCGCAATCACATGACCGTGACGATTGGCCAGAGAACCCATGGGAATATAAAATTTACGACCGGTGATAAGACACTCGGATTCAACGCAATCACCGCCGGCATATATATCCGGATCCAATGTCTGCATCTTTCGATTCACTTTGACAGCTCCGGTTTCTCCAATCTCCAGACCTGCTTTGCGGGCAAGTTCGACATTGGGCCTGACACCCAGGCAGAGAAAGACAAAATCAGCAGTGATCGGCTCAGCATTCCGGATATAGACAATCGGGTTTCCCTCAGTATCAAGCTCGATTTTTTCAACCAGACTTGACAGCCTGAGTTCGATATTGTTTCTAATCATTTCACGATGAATGATTTCGGCCATTTCGGCATCCAGGACATAAGGGAGTAGCGCGGTTTCCTTTTCCACCAGCACTGTCTCGATTCCCCACATACCGCCGGCCGCCTCGGCCAGTTCGCAGCCGATAAAACCTCCGCCGACTATGACTGCTTTTCCAATTTGTCCCTGCTGGGCCGTCTTGCGGAATTCTATGGCATCTTCCGGTCTGGTAAAATGCCGGATCTTTTTGCTTGCCGCGGTCGGAAATGGCGGAATCACAGGTGTCGCGCCGGTGGCCAGAACAAGCTTATGATATTCATGTTTGTATATTTCATCGTTGTCGGACATTTTTACTGTAACGGTTTTGCTCTTTCGGTCGATTTCAACAGCCTCGGCGCCGGTTATTACCTCAAAACCTTTGGTATTTTTGAAGAAATCGACGTCGCGCGGGACCCCATATGAGGTCACGGTCAGTTCGCGGAAGCTGTCGATATCCCCGGAAGCAAAATAGGGGAGGCCGCAAGTTCCGAACGAAATATGTTCACCCTTTTCAAATAAGGTTATCCTGGCATTTGGCAGGCGCCTGGCCAGAGTGGCCGCCGTTTTGGGGCCGGCCGCGACACCTCCGATGACGACAATATCTGATTTGTATAGTTCAGTCATCCCAATTCCGAAAAATTAGGGGTTGCCGAGGCAACCCCGATTTTAAGCTGCCCAAATTGCAGCATTTCCGAATTTAATAAATTTTCTGCAAAAATCAACTATCTGGCGACGCTCTTTGCCTCCTCGGAAATTACAATGTCTCCGCGGTTTTCGTAGGTTTCGCCGCGAAGCGACAGGGTCATTTTGTAGAATACCGTTACCATCAGAGCACCGATGGCATAAACTCCCATGCTGATGAAGAACTCGGTCCAGGTCGGCCAGTATTGTATAACTTGACCCAGCGGTGTCGGTGTGAAGCCGGCGACTACCATACCCAGCCCCTTGTCGATCCAGATCGAAACAAATACCGCCACACAAGCCACCGCCAGAACACTCTCATTCTTCCGGGTTTTGGGATTCAGAAGGAGAACCAGCGCAAGAATAGCCAGTGTGACCGAAGCCCACATCCAGGGAACCAGAGTGGTGTTTCCATCAAGGCCGAAGAAGAGGAACTTGAAGTGATCGATATGTTCGGGAATATTGCTGTAAAGAACGGTAAAGATTTCCATCAGGATCAAAAAAATGTTTATGCTCATGGCATAGGTTGCGATAACGGCCAGCTTCTGAACCGGTTCTTTGCCGGGATCGAAACGGGTGAATTTCCGAATGACCATGACCATGATTATCAGCAGAGCGGGGCCGGAGGCGAAAGCCGAGGCCAGAAATCGCGGAGCCAGCACCGCCGTCATCCAGAAAGCGCGGGCGGCCAGACCGGAGTAGAGGAAGGCCGTGACCGTATGAATACTGATGGCCCATGGGATAGAGATGATAATTATCGGCTTGATCCATCTGGGTGGAGCGATGCCTTTTCTTTCGGCATCAAGTGTTATGCGGCTAATTAGTGCATTCAGTATCAGGTATCCGCTCAGGACAAGAAAATCCCAGAACATCAGAGAGTGCGGAGTCGGATGCATAAAAATGTTTAAGGCCCGGAACGGTTGCCCCATATCCACGAAAACAAAAAGCATACACATGATGACCGAACCGATTGCCAGGAATTCACCCAGGATGGTCAGTTTGGAAAAGGCTTTGTAATTATGAAGGTAGTATGGCAGCACCACCATGACCGCCGAGGCCGCAACACCGACCAGGAATGTAAACTGGGCGATGTAAAAACCCCAGGTGATATCCCGGCTCAGGCCGGTGACCGTCAATCCGCTATAGTACTGCCTTAAATATGACAGAAACCCGATGCCTATGACAATCATCAGAAAGGCTATCCAGCTCCAGTATTTTTTATCTCCAATAAGTGCTTTTTCTATCATAATAACCTCACACTATATAGTACACTTCGGGGCTGGTGCCGAGACCGGGTTTACGTCTGATAGCATAATTTTCGCGCAGGAGAGCCCTGATTTCCGATTCCGGATCCTCGAGGTCGCCGAAGTGCAGAGCCTTATCGGGGCAGGCGTCGACGCATTTGGGAAGCAGCCCTTTGGCAAGCCGTTCCGCGCAGAAATTGCACTTCTCGACCACGCCTCGGGTTCGTGTCGGGTATTCCT
>JBFMFJ010000473.1:0-2722 GCA_040752235.1 Candidatus Zixiibacteriota bacterium
GGTCAACGTGGCCTTTCGTGATCGTGACCAAAACGGCCAATGGGATCTGAATTGGATTTCGGATCTTTCCAATCCGGATGATACCCTCCTGCCGAATGGAGGCGACCTGCAGTATAATTATCTCTGGCTGCTGACCACCGACTATGACCCGACCGGGACATACTATGGTGACGGCACCGGCGGTAGTATTGACTTCTGGAGCTATGATGATGGCAATGGAGTTTGGGATGCGGCCTGGTGTCTGTGGGTTAACGACCGCGAAAACGGCGGTATGCTGGCCGAGGAATGCACGTTTAAGTTGACACCCAACTATGTTATAAAGCCCGAGGATACTTATACATTCTCAAGCGCGGGCATTACCAAGTCCTATAGCGAATCCGAGCTTGATGCCATCAAGGCGGTTCCGAATCCATTCTATATGGTCGGTCCGTATGATCCGTCGCCCGGCAGTTATCAGGTTTGTTTCCATCATCTTCCTGAGCAGTGCACCATCGAGATTTACAATCTTGCCGGTGATCTTGTCAGGACGCTTGAAAAGGATGATCCCACAACGGCTATTGCCTGCTGGGATGTTTTGACCGAGCAGGGCTTACCGGTTGGCTCCGGTATATACATTTATGTTGTCAACGCCGAAGGCTTTGGCACGAAGATCGGCAAGATGGCTGTCTTTGTCCAAGAAGAAGTGCTTGACATCTACTAGACAAGGAGGATAAGTAAATGAAAAATAAAGTTCTTATTCCGTTGATTGTTCTCCTTGTGATAAGCCTTTGTTCGGCTTACGCGGAGAACGTCCCGCGAATCGGTACCGCGGGTGCACAGGAATTGCGTATCCCGGTAGGGTCGCGCGGAACTGCCATGGGCGGTGCCATTATCTCTGATGTATCCGGTGTGGAATCCATATACTGGAATCCCGCCGGATTGGCCGGCCTGGCGGGAACCGAAGTGATGTTCAGCTATCTTCCTTATATAGCTGATATCGACGTCAACTTCTTCGGCGCGGCAACTAATATCGCCGACTTCGGAACCCTTGGCGTCGGCGCCAAGATCATTTCGATAGGAGATATTGAAGAAACGACCGATTATTATCCTGATGGCACCGGCCGCGTTTTTAATCCGACCTTGTCGGTTTTAACGCTATCCTATGCCAGAGAATTGACATATCGGGTTTCATTCGGTATTAACGGCGCCTTCATCCATGAAAGCATTTTCGAAGCCAGCGCCACCGGCGTCGCCTTCGATGTCGGCTTCATATATAATCCGGGCTGGCATGGCCTGAAGGTCGGTATGGTGATTAAAAACTACGGCCCCGAAATGTCTTTCGACGGCCGTGGATTTGATCAGCCCGTTAACGACTATCCGGCTCGTCCGGTTGCGGCTCCATTCGATCTGCCCAGTTCGTTCAACGTTGGCCTTTCTTACAATTTCTTTGAAAATGAGAAGAATATCGCCATGTTATCGGGCAATTTCATGTCCAATAACTATTCGAACGATCAGTGGCAGGGCGGCCTTGAATATGTTTTTGACGGCAGATATTCACTCCGGGCCGGATACAACTATTCCGACCAGGATGCATATTTGTACGGAGCCTCCTTCGGTGCCGGCATGATTCTCAAAATCGCCGGAACCGATGTGACTTTTGAATATTCCTGGACCGAAACCGAAACATTCGACGCTAACCAGTACTTTACGGCTAAAATCAACTTCTAACTCCTTGTGCGTTAGTGAGGGCCGGGCGACTGCTTTATAGCGGTCACCCGGCTATTTTTTTATTGATTAAATAACCCCCGAGAATATTAATTACCAATTATGAAATATGGGATTGTTATCAGAAACTGCACCGATCTGAGATCGGGGCCGAAATTCCGATCGGAGCGCAAAAGCCAGCTGCTGTTCGGCGAACCGCTTAAAATCGGAGCGATGCGACAGGGGTATTGTAAAGTTTATCAGAATGACGGCTATGAAGGCTGGGTTGATACCAGAGCTCTGGTAATCCTATCGGAAAAGGGATTTCGCCGCTTTGTGGGCCATTATAACTATCTGGCAACCGCCGGGACGGCGCCGGTCAGATCAAATAAAAAGGCCGATGGCACCATATGTCCGCCATTTATTTTCTACGGTACTAAATTATCCGTAGAGAAATGCCGTGACGGTAAGGCATTCTTTAATCTGCCCGGGGGAGGCCTCGCGGTTATTTCCATGAAGAATATGGCGGCACTTTCCCGAGGAAAAATGACTCCGGTGAAATCATCAGATATTATCAAAGAGGTCCGGAGATTTTTGGGAAGCCCCTATCTATGGGGCGGCATGACACCTTACGGGATTGACTGCTCCGGGCTGGTGCAGTTAATTTATAAGAGATATGGAATTATTCTGCCTCGCGACAGCGCCGAACAGCGAAAACGGGGTCGCGAAATAAAAAGGGAAGAGGTTAAGAAAGGTGATTTACTGTTTTTCAAGGGGCATGTCGCGATCGCCATTGACAGATATCGGATAATTCATTCTTCGCTCGGCGAGGGAGGGGTTGCCGAAAACAGTCTCAGGCCGGGGGACGCCGGATTTCGAAAAGACCTCTTTGATACCTTTATTACCGCCAGGAGGATCCTACCATAAATATAGATATCTTTGCCCTAAAGCTGCCGCTGAAAAGTACCTTCAGGGTTTCCGGCGGTTCGGCCGATGTCAGAAAGAATTATTTCATATCAAGTGATGTCGATGTCTTTGG
>JBFMFJ010000474.1:0-2717 GCA_040752235.1 Candidatus Zixiibacteriota bacterium
CGGGCAGACTGGCCAAAGGCGCCTATGTGCTGGAGGAGTGTTCCGGCCGGCCCGACATCATCCTGATTTCCACCGGCGCCGAGGTTCACGTCACCCTGGCCGCGCAAAAACTGCTGGCGGGAAAGGGAATCGCGGCAAGAGTGGTCAGCATGCCCAGCTGGGAACTGTTTGAAAAAACCGACACGGCCTACCGGGAATCCGTGCTGATCCCCGGCGTTCCCTGTTTTGCCGTTGAAGCGGGCTCGCCCATGGGATGGGAACGGTACACCAAAGACAGCGCCGCCATCCTGGGCATCGACCGGTTCGGCACATCGGCCCCGGGCGGCACCGTGCTCAAGGAGTACGGCTTTTACCCGGAAAATATCGTGAAGATGGTCGAGACGGTGCTGGGAAAATAGGCAGGGTGTCTGATGGCGGGCCGGACATCAATGGAAGACCCAATGTAGCGGCGACCTTCAGGTCGCCATGCGGCAGTCCGGCGCCGGTTCCCGATCTTTCTATGGAAGCCTGAAGGCTTCCGCTACCTTGTCCAAATCGGGATTGGGATCGAATAGACAGCCCTACCGCCCGTTATACCGGACTTTGATCCGGCATCCAGAAGAATTGACCTTCATACCTTATTTTGGAGGCCACCGTCGCTATTGTGATTGCGGTGGGCGTGATGCAGACGCTTTATTTGGAGCAGAAAACCGCGAGGTCGTGTAGGGGCGTAACGTCTGCGTTAGCTGTGGCGCGGCTTGTCTGAGCGCAGCGAAAAGCACGCCGTGCACATCAGCCACACTGCATGGTTCGCTTCAGCGGTAAATATCTTTTCGATGACCAGCCGTAACGTTACAATGTGCTGCGTGAAGGGAGGAGAGGCCTTCAACAAAGCTACGGAAACACCAAACTATGCAAAAGGGAAAACCGCATGACCCTTCACGTCAGATACAATTGTATGGTTAGTTGTCTTTTACATTTATGCTGTCGGCCTTATCCTGAACTTCTTTTGCCTTTTCGATCCATGAAGAATCGCTTGAAAATTTATTACTGAAATACATTGGTATTGTTCTTTCTGAATATTCAATAAACATTAGATAAGCGTATTTTGATTCTTCGCCCTTACCTATTGCTTCAAATGTGCGGCCTCGCCAATAATCTATATCAGATTCGGATCTTAGCGAAGGCATTAGATACAATGCGCGTTCATATTCTGATATGGCTTTTTCAAACTCCTTATTATCAAAATATTTTCGTCCTGATACATATGCAATTTCAGTATTTTTTTTCAATTTCTTTTCATAATGAGCCAACGCCATATTAAAAGGAAAATAAATAAAACCTTCAACAACCCCCAAAACAGCTGCGATTGGCATATAAATTATTACTATAGGCAACAGTTTCGCCTGCCTATTCTTTTCTGAGTCTAATTCGGCTAACTTGGCCTCAGAAATACGTTTCAATTCATCCTCTGCTCTCACTTTTTTCCCAGCCGAATCTCTAACAACAGGATTGCCTTTTTCTTTTAATCTATATGCAAGAATCGATTGGTCATAATACGATTCATAATTATAATGATGTGTAACACCAGGCAAATCTCTTGTTTTTTTAATATCAGAGTAGGTGGCACACCCTATAAGTTGAACTATTAGAAATGAATAAAGTAATATAACTGATACTACTTTTTTTAATATCATTTGACATCCTTTCTTTAAGCCACCCACTGCGATAGGCAACTAACATTAATGTTATTGTGATTCTCGTTTTTCGACCGAAAAATTATCCCCTGAAGCATTTAATACAATTGAAAATTGATTGTCAATATATAAAACGTCAAACAAAATAAGGTAGTTGGCATTCAGATGATGGACTATTTATATAATTTTACAAGAACCCTTTGACAAGAACACTGAACTGAACCAGCCGGCCGAATGTTAATAGTTATTAATCATTTCAATTTATTGTTTGGCTTATGATGCCCGTGTGGCCTTTGGTCTGTTGCGGGATTTTGTGCCTATTGGAAGATTATCCCGCTTCTCGTTTTTTTCAGGAAAAAATATACCATGGATGGTTTCATGCAGTTTCTTGAATCCGGGAGAACCGTCTTTTCAAAAGCAATCCCGTATTATATCAATTTAATAAATCATTTTCTGATCTTTCGCGGCCAGCCGTTGGGCCAATTCGGGGGATAGGAGCCTTTTCTTGGACAATGCGCTCTCTTTCCGTCGGGCCGGACATCAACGGTAAGCCCCCGCCCGTTGCAGCGCAGCCGAGCGAGGAGGATTTTTCGGGGAAAGCGAAAATGCTGTCTGAGCCACGCTGAAAGCGGGGCGAGTTCATTTTCGCGCCGAAAAATTCTTCAAGCGAGGGAAGCCACGCCTGTGGCGTGGCCAAGCTGCGGGGCGATGTTTCTTTTGGGTACTTTTCTTTGCGCCAAAGGAAAGTACATAGAAAATATGGGGTGTGGAAAATCATTTTAACTGGACCCCGGATCAGGGGCCGGGGTGACGAGGAGAGAAAGGCCGGGGTGACGGAAGCCGGAAAAGCAGCTATTCGATTTCGGTTTCGATACCGATACCGATCCCGATACCGATTTCGATTATCAGAAAGGCAGAAGGTCGGCAAACCGGAACCAGGCCCGGCCGACCATGGTCATGGCCGGGTCGCCATATTTCACCGACCCTGTGGGAATCTCCATTCCGCGAAAAATCTGCTCCCATGTTTCAGACGTATCCCCT
>JBFMFJ010000475.1:0-2700 GCA_040752235.1 Candidatus Zixiibacteriota bacterium
AGGCCCCGGAGGATCCGATATTTGCGGGTCTCTCAATGCAATAATATGCATGTGTTTGCATAAAAGTTATGAACCCTATTGCAAAAAGACCTTTTGTTCACGACCTATTATAGATAAAAACGAGTTATGACAGATCAATGTTCAACTTTCATTCATTTATCCTAAGTAATAAAATTATAAATGCTTACGTAATACCTGGTGAATCGTCCAGCATAGAGATGGACTATTTTCTGCAAAAATTTATGATATTTTCTTAAAAATTAAATGGAAACAGGATAGGGCAAGGTTATTGCATAATAATGAAATCGCAATAGTCATTTTGGTGAGATTCAAAGGGTTGAAATTAACTTTTTACGATAGAGGTTTTATTAGTCGCGGACAGCTGTGGAAAATTCGTTAAAAGAGTGAGAGAAAACAATTTCCACGGGCCGCGAAGCTCCAGAAATAGCTTGACAGGACACCGTTATCGGGTATATTAAGGTGATTTATAAGATTACTCGCCTAGTTACAACGGAGTCTAACTTTACTCGATTGTTATCGAGAACTAAATTGTTGATTATGAGTGACATTTTGGGGACAAAGCGGGTAATACCATATTCATCAAATACCCTCACCACCAGACACTGCTATCAGGAGCGTCATCGAACCTTTGGAGGAAATAATGATTAGGCCGAAACTGCTTTTGCGACTTGTGGTTTCCTTAATCTTTTTAAGTACCGCTATAGTTGTCAATACACACGGGGAAACCAGTAGTCCCCTGTTAAATTCATTTGAAGGCGATCAGTCCCCGGGAGGGGATCAAATCGTTCTGGCGCAGTCCGACATTGGCGCTGATGCTTTCACAGGGCAGACAGTAGCCGATGCGACCAGTTCGGATTGCAGCGATTGTCCGCCCGATTCCAAGCCTTATTTTGTTAATTTCACGGCTATCGACAGCCTTTATCTTTGCGAAGGCAAAAGCATTTATGATACCTTCGTCGTAACCGATTCGAACCTGGATCAGACCGTCACGGTGGAATTGATTTCGGGGCCGGGATCTTTGACATCAACCCCCGGTTATCCGCCCGTCAAGGCATATTACGAATTCGCTCCTGTCACGGAAGGCAGTTATGATATAACGCTCCTGGCCTATGACAGTAACGGCGATTCCACGATCGTTACGAAGACTTATCATGTTTTTATTAATCTGAAGCCGATTATAACTTCCGGCGATACGACATTTTTCAATTGTTTCGGCGGAAGCTATTATCATTATGATATTGGCGCTTATGATCCCGACAGCACTTCATACTTGCGCTTCAAGTTGTTGTCGCATCTTGGCACCATTAATTTTTATACCGGTGAATTGCAGTTCTGGGCCGATCAGCCCGGCGAGTATTGTTTTTTGATAGAAGTCGCCGATAATTGCGGGGCCGATACGGCTGAGATCTGTATTGATATCATTTTCAATACCACACCGGTCATGAATAATCCTGACCAGACAATTCATATCTGCACCCCGGATACTATTTGCTTCGATATATTCGCCTCGGACCCGGATAATGAAAGTGTTATGATTACTCAGCTCTCCGGTTCCGGCGTTTTTAATATGACCAGCGATAGTTCGGGCCGGACCTGCTTTATGCCCGACAATGTCGATTCGGCCGATTATGTTTTCATTTATCAGGCCGTCGATAGCTGTCTAAGCGTGAAATGCAACGAGGAAGATTTATCATGCCCGCCGATTCCCAAAGATACGGTGATCATAACGGTCATCAGGGGAGAAGCGGCCTTCCTGGATTGCCCGAATGATACTTCACTGTTTATCTGCAATCCCGATACCCTCTGCTTCTCATTGGGTGAAATTCCGGAAGGCGCCTTTTTTACGGTCGACCCGCCTTCGGCCTGGTATGACGAATTGAACGGCACGATCTGTTTCTATACCAATTGCACGGTGGAAAAGGATATTAAAGTCGTTGTCGAATCGAATTGCGGCATGGACAGTTGCATGTTCCATGTCGGGGTTACCATGAATTCAGCGCCCCTGGTCATCGCCGCTCCTGATACCGCGCTTGCGCTTTGCGATCTGGGAGAGATCTGTTTTGCGGTAGGAATAAGCGACGTTGACGACAATTTCAGCGAAATAAAGGTTGAGCCCGCCGGCACTTACAATTCTGTCACCGGCGAAGTCTGCTTTACACCGACCGAGGCCGGCGTACACACGATCATTATAACCGCAACTGATGACTGCGGTGCGACTGATACTGATTCAGTCCATTTTGACATTGCATTAAATTCCAAACCGGTTATCACTGCCCTGTCTGACACTTCGGTTTATTTCTGCAACCTGGAAGAAATCTGTATCCCGGTTGATATAAATGACGCCGATGGCGATGTGGCCGGTATTGTGGTCAGTCCGATCGGCTACTATGATGCCGACAAAGGAATGGTATGTTTTACGCCTGATTCCGGCGGCGTTTATAGCATTACGGTCACCGCCACCGATATATGTGGGTCCGAGGGGATGGCCACGATATCGGTTACGGTCGGCCATGACAATCCTCCCGTAGTGATAGCCGCCAGTGACAGCGCCGTCTTCCTGTGCGAGCTGGAGCAGATATGTTTCCCGGTCAGCATTACTGACCCGGATAATAACATCGTCGCCGTCAATGTCTTTGGCGGCGGACAATATATCAATGGTTATGTCTGCTTTACTCCGAC
>JBFMFJ010000476.1:0-2693 GCA_040752235.1 Candidatus Zixiibacteriota bacterium
TATTCCGATAAATTCTGGGAGGACCGTCTGGAATGGTTCCGGGCTCAGGCGGACGAGGGGTTGCTGGGTGATATCGACGATGAAAAAACCGGCAATGGGGTCATTGTCTGTAAAGACGGATTCAGGGCGACAACGATCTCTCGCGAGGATTTTACGGGCCTGACGCAAAAAGCGGGAGTTTCATCAGAAATCAGAGAAGTCGATAATTCAAGCATTTTCTGTGAAATTATTGTCGAAAAAAATTAGCTATTAAAGGCAAAACGGAAACGGCGTTCAATTGTGTGCTGTGATATGAAATGACGCCGCTTCCGTTTTCAAATGCTTCTAAATAGCCCAGCATGAGCCGATTTTGGGACGCTCTCCGTTGCGATATAAATACCTTATCAGATAGAGTATATCAAGCAGGTTGTATGACTCATCGCCGTTAACATTGGCGCGCCATATCGGCCATCGAAGAACGGGTCCGCTCTTATACAGATAATTTATATAATATGTGATATCCAGCATATTGACGGCAAAATCACCGTTGACGTCGCCGGGCAGGTAATTAAAGGCGATGAAATTCGGTCCGTCGCCGACGGCGTAACTGTCCTGATATGTCCCCGAAGAATCAATGACATTGACAAAATCGGTAAAACTGCCGGTGAAAACAGTCGTATCCTGGAAGGCCTGCACTGTCAGGCAGTTAAGATCAACCTCGATCGGATTGTCTTCATCATGATATATTTCGCCGGTGACGGCGTTGTATGAGTATACGTATCCCATCTGCGTCCATCCGGCGGCGGCGAGGCAGGCGACATTATCGGGCCCGATGCTGATATGGCCGGGACTGCCGCCTACATAAATACTGTCGATGACTGACATGGCAATCGGATCAACAATATAAATCTGCCCGAAGGTGGAAAAATAGTCACCGGTACAAACGACATGAATCCGGCCCTCGCAATCAAGAGCCAGGTATTGCGGATTTTTGCCGACATTGATGCGTTTGATGACCGAATCGGCCGCGATATCAAAAATGGCAATTTGTCCCTGGCCGTATTCATATGTATTCCAGTCAAAACCGGTACAGGCCACATAGGCCCGGCCTTTGAATATCATTACTCCCTCAGGGCTTTTGCCGACATATCTCCTTGAAATTGTACTGCCGGTTCTGTAATCGATCTTGGCGAGACTATCCTTGAGAAGCAGGGTTACATAAAGGTAATGACTGTCGAGAAAATCCATCCAGTATGGATTGCTCGATGGCCCGGTATTGATATAAAATGATGTCTGCTCGGTATTGAGATTTATTACCTGAATTTCATTCGTTCCCGAAGCAATGACATAGGCGGCCGTGTCACGAACCACCAGTTGATTCGGATATGAGATGACATCGGAGCCGATTGTCAGAATATCGTTCTCGACGACTCCCGTATTTATATTGATTTTGGATAGAGTTTCACCGTTGGTATTCAGAACATAGGCTGTCGGGTCAACCGCGGCGGCTAATCCAAAAAATAATATCGAAATCAAGATTGTTTTTAGCAAATGACTGAACATATATGTGCTCCTGTATTATTCTGCATAATTTCATCTGGAATTGTTTATTCCATAAGTCAACCTTGCCCCTAAATACCATTCGCGTCCGGGCATCGGATAATGCGTCATCAGTTGATATGATTCGTCAAAAATATTATTCATTTTGAAATCGAGCCCTGTCCGCAATGATTCACTGACATTGAACTGTATACCGGCAGCGATATCATCAACGCGATAGGCGTCATAATATCTCGTATTGGCGGCTGTTGTATAGGCCTTATCGACCCTGCGAACCGAATATGAGAGACTGACCGGAGCATAATTCAATCTGGCTGTCAGGGTTGTAACATAATGCGGGTAAAAAACAAGACTTTTATCGTAAACCGTATGTACCGTATCCTTGTTGGTCGCGGTCGTTATGGTGTTTTGATAAAGAAAGGAAATGACGCGGTCAAGGATATCCAGTTCGATAAAATCTTCATGCCCCGTGATGAGCGCCCGGCTGTTGTTGACCGGCTGCCAGACGCCGCTGTTGGGCATCCAGACCACCAGATCGGTCACATCCGAACGGAAATAGGTCATCCCCCCTGAAACCCCTATTGCCCCGATGCCGCCCCTTAGTTCAAAACCGACCTCACCATGTTTCGATTTTTCCGGTTTGAGTGAGGGATTCCCGCCCGACCGGGCATCCCCTTTCCAGAACAGGGCATTTATCGACGGCAACCGCAGCGATCTGCCGTAGCTTCCGCGGACAAGATATGAGAAATTCTCGCCCTTCGACAGCGCCATACCAATTTTCTGCGACCAATGGTCAAGACTGCTCTCGAAAGCCTTATCCTGCCACGACAATGATTCCTTATTGGTATTGACATGATCGAATCGGATTGAAAGATCGAACACCGCCTCATCAATAATCTTAAGAGGGCGGAGTATAATATGCTGCTTGTCGTTGACAAACAGGGCAACATTGTCCCTGACGGTCTTCCCCATCGACTGAGAGGGGCGGAAAATATCTTCATGTTTCAGGATATCCCGCCTGTACTCCGTGCCCACCTGTGTTCGATTGCTGCGCCAGCCGCTCAGGTGCTGTATATGACGAACAGTGTAAATATCATTGATATATCTGGTGTCATATTTCTGAATCGACTGGTCATCGGCAAAATGCTGTTCAA
>JBFMFJ010000477.1:0-2684 GCA_040752235.1 Candidatus Zixiibacteriota bacterium
GAAACGGACCGCCTTTATTTTTTATATCCTGGGCAATCCGGCCTTAATGTCTTTTATCTTCTCCTCGGGGAAATCGGAATCAAGCATGCTTCCGGCAAGATAATTCTCATAGGCCGCCATATCGAAAAATCCGTGCCCGCTCAGGAGAAAGGCGATGGTCTTCCTCTCCCCGCTTTCGCGGCACCGAATGGCCTCGTCAATGGCCGCTCTTATCGCATGTGAAGTTTCCGGTGCAGGCAGAATGCCTTCGGTGCGAGCGAATAGCAGGGCTGCTTCGAAAACATCCTTCTGCCGATAGGCTACGGCGTCAATCAATCCGTGCTTGTGAAGCAGGCACAGAAGCGGGGCATCGCCATGATAGCGCAATCCGCCGGCGTGAATCGGCGCCGGTATATATTTATGCCCGAGAGTGTACATCTTCATCAACGGTGTCAGACCAACCGTGTCGCCGAAATCATAGTCATATATGCCTTTTGTCAGGGTCGGGCAGGCGGTCGGTTCCACTGCCACGAATCGTATATTTTTCCCGTTCTTTTTATCAGTGAAAAACGGGAAAGTGAAACCGGAGAAATTACTGCCGCCGCCGACACAGCCGATCAGGACATCAGGATAATCGCCGGCCATTTCAAGCTGCTTTTTTGCCTCGAGGCCGGTAATGGTTTGATGCAAAATGACATGATTCAGTACTGAGCCGAGAGAATATTTGGTGTCATCGTGGGTGGCGGCATCTTCAACCGCTTCACTGATGGCGATCCCGAGGCTTCCGGTGGAATCGGGATAATCGGCGAGTATTTTCTTCCCGGAATTGGTCAAATTGGTCGGGCTGGCAAAAACCTTCGCTCCCCAGCTTTCCATGAGAAGACGTCGGTACGGTTTCTGGTTAAAGCTGACTTTAACCATATAGACCGAGCATTCCATACCGAAAATGCTGCAGGCCAGTGATAGAGCACTTCCCCACTGGCCGGCGCCGGTTTCGGTGGCCAGTCTTTTGACACCTTCCATTTTATTGTAGTAGGCCTGGGGAATGGCGGTATTGGGCTTATGACTTCCGGCCGGACTGACCGATTCGTTCTTGAAATATATTTTGGCCGGTGTATCAAGCGCCTTTTCGAGCCGATAGGCGCGATGCAGGGGCGTCGGCCGCCAGAGCCTATAGGCATCAAGGACCTCTTCGGGAATTTCAATCCATTGCTCCTGGCTGACTTCCTGCTTGATAAGCTCCATCGGAAACAGCGGCGACAGATCACCCGGACCAACCGGCTGGTGGGTCTGGGGGTGAAGCGGCGGTGCCAACGGTTCCGGGAGATCGGGCTGGATATTATACCAGGCCGTCGGCATTTCTTTATCCGGCAATATAATTCTGGTCTGGTTCAATTTGTCCTCCTTGCCTTTTTATTTTGTATTATTATTCATCAAATGAGAAAGTCGGCTCGCGATAAAATCGAATCGATTTGTCACGAACCTTCTTCAATATCATATCATCCAGCCAGCGGTTTTTCTCATCCAGGGTCAGGCCCGATTTTAGAAACTCCAGAGGGATATTCAATCCCAGCGCTCGCTTCGGCAGAAAGACCCGGGTAACCCCGGCCGGCAATTTTATTCCGGATTCGACAATACGGGAGAAGTCCGATTTGGCATAATTCGGAAACGATATTAAGGTCCTGAATTCGGGATAATGTTTCCTGAGATGATCGAGATTAATGTAACTCACCCGGTCATAATAGGAGGTTTGAAGATACAGGTCGGCAATCTTGCGCAACTGTTTCACCTGCTCCAAAATATCGCCGCCGTTATAAGCTGTCGCCGACCGGCCATCCGAAAAAATAATTCGGCACAGGAATCCTTTTTTTTCGGATTCATCGCCCACAGGATTTTCATCGGTAAAGTCTTTTTCGCTTATGGTCATCTCAATTCCGGGCATCCGGCTTATATTTTTAAGAAAATATTCTTTGTCAAGTTTCTCTATCGCGTGATGCCAGCACTGCAAACCCAGGAGAGAATCATCGAAATCGACAATCTGCACGACGACATGCTTGAAGTTGTGTTTAAGCAGGGCGGTAATCCGGTTGGCGCCGTCAAGAATGACATATTCCCGGATTCCTCTCATTTTTGCAACGATAGGAGGATTCTTGAGAACACCTTCGGTTCCCAGACGGTTGACAAGATTAAGCAGCCGCGTGGCATCCGGTTCCTCGTGAAAAACAGCCTTATTGACCGGAATTACTCTAAGGGTTGGCAATTCGCCTATTTTAAGATGATTATTCTGCTCTTTGTTGGGCATTATTCCTCAAATATCAATCATCAAATCAAATGTCAGTCATCGTCGGCTAAATTTGTCCGAGGAATCCGCGAATCACCCTTGCAGGCTTGTGCATCAAAGGAAGATTCTTAAGGTAGGTATCGGAAAAGTCAGCCCCGCACTTAACTATATAAAAACTATGCGGATGCGCGATAATCAACCGATCCGCTTTTCTTGATATACGTATTAAAGATGCCCAAATTACGGAATAAGATGGACCGCCTAATTGGCGAATTTCAGGAAATAAACAATGATAATTGCCAGAGTCGCTATGGCGACAATGGTTGAAATTATGATGGTTTTTTTGCGGGAAGGATCGCTTGCCTTATCAGGTTGTGCCACCCGCCGGGGCTTCTGAGAATCGGTCAGGAATTTCTGTAATTCG
>JBFMFJ010000478.1:0-2657 GCA_040752235.1 Candidatus Zixiibacteriota bacterium
AAATGCGGGATTCCATCGCAAAGTTCTCCAGATCAGCGACAGACTGCTTCGGACCATTGCCGGCGCCATTCGCGGAGCGAAAGAAAGAGATGAAATTAAGGCCGATATCATTCCCGAGAAAAGCGCCGCCCATATCTTATCATTCTTCCTCGGCGGTACGATGCTCATCAAATCTCTGCCGGTGTGGGAAATATATAGAGATTGCAGGGAGCAGCTAACGAATTACCTGGAATCGCTGCGTCGTCAAAATAGCAGGCGTCTTCGGGCGGAATGCCGGAAATCGTCATAAAAATAGAACAGATGAAACCGAGATTCCATCTGTCCTATTAGATGAAAAAAGGAGAACCTATATAGAAATTCACCCTCAATGTCGGTAGTGGATATCAGCTATATCTCTACTACCTCCATCATAAGTGATATGATTATTGCATCCTCAGCAAGTTTTATACCTCTTACCAGAACACCATCATCAGGGTTAAGGGCCTCCAATTCAATGGAATTGCCGTCGAGATCAATCAACTGCGTATCATCATTAATTATGCCGACTTCCGGAATACCCTTGAACGTCACTTTCCCAGTATTGATATTTATTGAGGTCGGGACCGCCTTAAATTGAATATACCGATCACCTGTTGCCGCAATATTTGCCGTTTGCTCGACAGGATTATTTTCGGAGCAACCCTGACCTATTGCCGATAGCATCAGAGAGATTAACAGAATCGCCTGATATAGTTCTGATTTCATGTCCCTCTTTCTTTGTTTATCCAATTTCAGCAAAGAACATGGTTTTTAATAATCGTCTATTTTACAGAGTAAGTCTGTTCGGTTTTCGTTCGTTTTGAGGCAAGATTTTATTAATTATTTCGAATAATTATATGAAGCCGGTTTAGCGTTGAAACCCGCCTGAACAAAAAAAGGACGGCCCGATGGGCCGTCCCATTATCTTGTGATACAACAACTTACAAAGCAACCGGAGGCGGGCCGTCTCGGTAAAGATATCTGATTAAATATGTCATGTCTAAAATCGTGATATTGCCGCTTCCGTCGGCATCGGCCGAGGCGAGAGGAATGGGAGCCGGGCCTTCTCTGTACATATAGGATATTATATATATAATATCCAGCAGGTTGACGACATCATCATGGTTGGCATCGCCGGGAATATGCTGACTTCCTGCCATCTCCAGGGCGTCGACCGGGTTAATCAGGCCGTTTCCGAGCAGACCCTCAATGCCGGGATTCAGAGAGTCGACACTTGTTGCCGTTTGATTGATAATATTGTATATGTCATCCCATTCGATATCCTGATTGATAGAATATATCAGGGCGGCCAGTCCGGTCACAAAAGGCGTGGCAAAGCTGGTTCCATTCCACCAGCCATAGAGAGTATCGATATATGGGGCGTAGATCCATGTCCCCGGCGCACATACATTAACCTTGACACCGAAGTTCGAGAAATCGGCTCGATAATTCAGCGAATCCAGAGCGGCCACCGCTATGCAATAATATCTCGAGGCGGGAAATGGGAAAATCAGGTTGCTGTCGGTAGAGTCATTGCCGGCCGCGGCTATTACAAGGACATCATTATCCCGGGCATATTTCAAGGCATCATCAAGGGCGACATTTTCGCCAATCATTCCAAAACTGATATTAATTGCCTTGCAGCCGTCATCTATAGCTTTGAGTACGGCGGCGGCGATATTATAGCCGTCACCCTCTCCTGTGGTATCCAGGACCCGGTACGCATATATATTCGCCGCCGGCGCCACCAGTTTAACGATGCCGGCTACGAATGTGCCGTGCCCCGAACAGGAGCCGCCCGGTTCATCAAAGGCGATGGAGTCATTATCAATAAAATCCCAGCCGGAATAAACGCCGCCCGATTTGGCGACGAATTCGGGATGATCAAAGTCAATTCCGCCGTCCAGAATTGCGACGCTGACATCAAGGCCGATACTGATTTCCTGGGCAACAACCAGATCGAGTGTGGTAGCGGCCAGTTGGGTTTCCAGATCACCGATCCCCTGGTTATCAAGGAAGGGCTGACTGCGCTGGAAAGGCTCCGGGGCGACAAGATAATAATTGACGCCGCAGTACTGGACATCGAGACGTGCATCTATGACAGCGGCGAGGCTTTCGGGATCCTGATCCTCAGGAGGGATCAAAAGGTAACATTTTATTTGTGGCTGATAGCTTCTTACCGTCGTTCCGAAAGTAATATTTATGATTTCTATATCATATCCCGGTTCCATTCGACAGACCAGTTCCTCAGGACTTGAGCCATTCTGCACGCTGGAGCCAAAGGATTGCGGCAATAACAGGCACAGCCATCCAATGATGATTATTAATGGTGATTTATAGACTGTTTTGGTTTGCATATGTACCTCCCATGTCACCCGCGCCGGATATGAAAAAGGCCGCCCAATGATAGGCGGAAGGGAATTGTTCCCTTACAGTATACGAAGCATAGCGCGCTGCGTCCTGAATGTTTGTTCCATCGAAAAATTTATTGTAAAATGCTTTCATCCAATATGCGGTAGTCCGGTCGGAAACCGGCCAGTAGCTGGCAATTACGTTTCGGGCCCCCATTTCCAACAGAGATCGGACCAGGCCGGTCGATTCTTCACCCGGCACAGCCACCTGCTCTCCCGAGCGGCAGG
>JBFMFJ010000479.1:0-2637 GCA_040752235.1 Candidatus Zixiibacteriota bacterium
TTGCAATCTTCGAGATCATTATGCTCATATCCTATCAGGACCAGTGTATCATTATAGTAGCCTTCTTTGCCGGCATGGCGATAATCGAGATTCATATGATCGGCCACAAGGATAAAATCCAGATTGACAGTCGAAGCTATTTCGGCCACTTCGTCAAGTTCTTTGGTCCCGTCCGAGGCGGTCGTATGGATATGAATACATCCCTGGTATTCGAAATAGTCGCCCGTTTTAATCACGTTTTACCGTTTTTCTCCTGTTCCATCCGGCAATTTCCTGAGTATATATAAACCCAGAGCCATCATCAATATTAATGATAATACACCTAATTTATACGGGATTTTAACGGCCTGCGATTCATTCAGGTTGAGTGCCTGTGTCAGCCAGGCTCCCAGAGGCCGCTCCATATTGAACAAATAGACAACTGATCCCCAGACAATCGGGCCGAGAACGGCCGCCGCCCGGCCGGACAATGAATACAACCCGAAAAATCGGCCAAGTTCTTCTTTTGGAACCATTTCGGCCAATAATGGTCGTGAAACAGTCCAGGTTCCGCCCAGCAATACACCCAATATTGAGCCAATGATATAAATAATTACAATTTCCGAAGTAAAAATGAAAAGCAGCAATGTCACAATCCAGCCCCAGACTATATATGAAAGCAGTTTCTTGAGATTGGTCGTCTGAGATATCCTGCCTATCACAAATGACCCGATCATGGCTGACAATGTTGATACAATCATGAATATCGTCAGATCCGCATCGGAAAAGCCGAGAACAACTGACGAAAAAATACCCATATTTAGGATAACGGTGGCAATGGCATCTTCGAAAAAATAATCAGCAATCAGGAAACGAAGAACGCCCGGATATTTTTTGGTCCCCCTTATTCCTTCCCATACTTCTTTATAGGCCTGACCAATCCTGACCTTTTCTTTCTTGCCGTCTGTTTTTCTTTCTTTAACCCATATAAAGAGAGGAATGCTAAAAACCAGGAACAAAACGGCGGTGGGCAGAAAAGCACCGGTTTTGCCGGCACCGTCCAGACCGATTATATCAAATCCAAATATTGACCCGGTCACCCAGGGAAGTACCAGAATCATACCGACAATGGAACCGGTATAGCCCAGAGCCACACCGAATCCGGATACAAGACGCGCCTCGTTGCCGTTCGATACCGAATACAGAAGCGAATTGTAAAAGACCATGCCCCCTTCATAAAAGAAATTGGAAAAGGCAAAGGCGATTATTATCAACATGAATAATGATGGCGGTATGGCGGGAATTATGCCAACCCAGAAGCAGCAGGTAATCGTGAAAAGAAAAAGAAACAGTTTTTTCTTCCTGGAATGATCCGAGATTGCTCCCAGAGCAGGCATAATCAATCCGGCCAGAAACATTGAAAGTGAATATGAGATATCATAATAAAGGCCGTCATGTCCCAGGTCCTCAACGATCCACCGCTTGAAATAGAGCGAAACAATATTCATCGAGTAGATGGTATTGGCAAAGTCATACAATGACCAGCTGATGACATCCTTGCGGAAAATATGTGCGGATTTACTCAAAGCTCAAGTATTTCGGATATGGTTAACATGCCGTCCCGAACAAGAAGCAGAAACTCATTCAGCTCCAGGCCGAGATTGGAACAGGCCGCCATGGCCTCGCGGGATGCGCCCGCGGCGAATCGTTTTTCTTTGAAACGGCGAAGCATGAAATCTTCATCAACATTGATCAGCTTTTTGGATGGATGCATCAGGGCGCAGGCAACAATAAAGCCGGTTGTCGGATCGGTGGCGAACAGGGCCCAGTCAAGTCTGCTTCGGCAGGGGGCATGACCCGGATGGCAACGGATGGCATAAATCATTTCAGTCGGAAGTTCATATTCTTTGAGCCAGTCCTCGGTAATAAAAGTATGCTCATCAGGCTTTTTTAGAGTAACATCGTAATCCAGGTCGTGCAGTAATCCCGTCAACCCCCAGAGGTTTTTATTTTCGCCGAAATGTTCCGCCAGCCGAAGCATCCCGGCCTCGACTGCAAGAATATGTTTTCGCAGATTCTTATTTTCTATTTTGGATTTCATCAGGGCCAGAGCGGCAGGGCGGTCAATCATATTTTAAACCTCACATTTGACTTGACTGCGGTAATTATATATAATTGACCATGAAAAGTCAAAGCAGACTTAATTTTAAGAAGCTGTATATCCGATAAGAGGACAATGGAACCGGATCAAGGAAAAATCAACCTCAGAATATTGATCGCCGGCCTGATTATGGCGCTTTTATATATTGTGGCGGCCGCCATACCAATCAAGAACCTCTGGGGTTTCAATTTGCCAAGTTACCTGGAATGGTACTATATGCCGTTGTTTGGCATTTTGTTCCTTCTCGCCCTAATTCCAGCGACAGCTAATAAAATTTTCCTCTATCTTAAAAATGTTGGACAGAAATTTGACGGTCTTTTATTGTTTTGGAGAATTTTAATTATCTCGATCGTCTCGGCCGGGATTTTTTATCTGCTCAGGGTGCATGTGCATTCCCTTGGAGATGGTTACCAGAGAATCTACCAGATCGAACAGGGATACCTTTATTATCACACCGAAGTTCTCGATTTCTTTTTGCATGGAGTCCTGTATATGGC
>JBFMFJ010000480.1:0-2619 GCA_040752235.1 Candidatus Zixiibacteriota bacterium
GCCGGATATGCGGCCCTGAAGGCCAAGCTGGATACCGCTCTCGAAACCAACAAGATAAAAAGCTATGCTGTGCTGTTTGATGGAATCGTCGAAAACGACTCCTGCATAGTAGTTGCCAAATCATTCAGTTTCCGCACCGCCGACCGTTTCGACTGGGCCATAACAAGAACCCTTACTGAAGAACGTCTCACCGGTACCGAGATTAACATCGGCATAGATTCGGTGCTGAGTCTCACGCATCGGACAGAATTCACGCAGATGGCTCCGGGGGAAAAACAGCGCAATTTTGAAATTATCTATCTGGCCGGAATAGTATTTGTTATGGTAATATTCGGCACCGTTGTCGGTTATGGCCAGATTCTTATGCGCTCGGTTATCGAAGAGAAAAACTCGCGCATCATCGAAGTAATGGTGTCATCGGTATCGTCATTCCAGTTGATGGCAGGAAAAATCATCGGACTGGGAATGGCCAGCCTTACCCAGGTGGCCATCTGGATGGTAATTGGCGTCGGCATCTATAATTTCCGCGGCAGTATGAGCATCAGCGCCGACATATCGGATGTCCTGTTCAATCCGGTCCTGATTTTCTTTTTTGTCATTTATTTGATTCTTGGATATCTGTTGTTCTCGACTCTTTTTGCCCTGATCGGCTCCATAGTCAACTCCGAAAAGGAGGCCCAGGGTTTCATTTTCCCCATCACTATGACCGTCATGCTTCCGATTATACTATCGATGTATATCGTCCAGGAGCCGGAATCGACCCTTGCCGTAGTTCTGTCTCTTATTCCTTTCCTGACACCGACCATGATGCTGGTGCGCCTTAATATTATCAGTCCGACCGGATTCAGCCTGGCCAACCCGGTGGTGATGCAATCTTTTATTGGAATGATTATAACAATTTTGACCATATTGGCGGTAATATGGGTAACCGCCAAGATATTCAGAGTCGGTATTTTGATGTATGGCAAACGACCAACTTTGCCGGAAATTGTCAAATGGATTAAATATTGATGATTAATAGCGAAAGAAAGAAAAAAAACAGGGTAATAGTGCTTTCCATCATCGGAGTCGCGGCATTATTCCTGATATTTCAAAATGTTGTCCTGACCGAGTCGGAATCGAAAACACTGGGTTCCGATGATGGCTTGTCAAAGAAAAGACTTTTCAGTTTTAACCTGCCCGACAGTAATATTTCGCGCGCCATACATCTGAATGTAAAATCCGCCATTGCCATCAATAATAAAACAAAGGAAGTGTTGTACTGCTACAATGCCGATGATGTCAGACCCGTGGCTTCCATTTCAAAGCTGTTGACCGCCATGGTCGTGCTGGATCATTATAAACCGGATACCGTTATTACCATTACCAAAGAAGATGCCAGCCGTTCGGCCCGGTCCATTTTCAGGGTAGGGGATAAGGTTACGGCCAAAGACCTGCTGCATTCGGCGCTGCTCCAGTCCGATAACCGGGCGGCCCGCGCGCTGGCGCGGACTGTCGCCGGCGATCTCGATAAATTTGCGAAGATGATGAATAAAAAGGCCAAAGAGATCGGTCTGGAGCATACCCGCATGTGCGAGCCGACCGGCCTTGACGAAAACAACTGTGCCACTGCTGCCGACTGCGCCCGTTTGGTCAATACCGCCCGGATGCTCTATCCCGAAATAGGCCGGATTACCAGCCTTAAGAAATACACCTTCAAGCCGATCAACCGCAAAAGCACCAAAAAACTTGTCAATACCAACAAAATGGTCTTTTCCAAATACAAGGTCAAAGCCGGAAAGACCGGTTTTATACTCGAATCGGATTATTGCCTGACGACTGTCCTCGAGGATGGTCTCGGGCGGGAGATTACGGTGGTCATCCTGGGTGCTCCGGGCCCGAACACCCGCTTCCGCGAAGCCCGCAAACTGGCCAACTATGCCTTCAAAAAAGCAGGTTGAAATTTAAAATCATCAATTTCTTGACAAACTCGTCTTTCTTTTGCATTTTTCAGAAAATTCAATAAATTTCAAAATCACAGGTGAGATCTATGATTCTGCCTGATTTCAGCAAATCTCGATGTTGGTATTTATGGCCGGCGTTTTTCCTTTTGACATTATTTGCTATCGATGCGAGGGCTGAAGTAATTAATCTTAGGCCTGGCGATCAGATTAGAATAACATTAAAGACCGGGTCCAAAATTAACGGGAAATATGATTCCATTGACAACGATTTCATCAAGGTCAACAAACGTTATCAGGGTGTTGTAATGGTTCCGGCTGTCTCGATCAAGGATGTGCATCGTGGCCGTCGCGGTGACGCCAAATCGGTATTGTCAGGTTGTGCCTTTGGATTTTTTGTGAGTGCTGCCGTTCTGGCTATTGTAAATAGTCCCAAGGCTAGAACATATTACGACTCGGAGGCCGATTTTCCGGCAAAAGGGCTGGCAATAGTTCTTGGATCTTCGGCGGCAGGAGCCATTCTGGGATCACTCTTTTATAAGTATGATCGCCTTGATAAACGGGACCTGTGGCCTGACAATGACCAAAGAACCTCTGGACATAATACTAATCAGCCTTTCTTTGGTCTGACGATTTCCATAAGTCTATAAATTGGAGGAGCGCCAAAATGAAAAGAATG
>JBFMFJ010000481.1:0-2616 GCA_040752235.1 Candidatus Zixiibacteriota bacterium
CCCCCTCCCTCGGTTTTCAAATCAAGCGGTTTATCCATATCGATTTTTTTCACAATAATGTCGAAATTTTCCTCGATTATTCGATCGGCATCCTTACTCATATTCCAGCTTACGGAAAGCATGGTCGAATCCTGGCTGCCTGATTTTACATACAACCCCAGTTTGGAAAAACTGCCGTCTTTGCGAAGCATCTTCAGCAGCTCGGGAACCAGTTGCTGGCAATTTCGGATTTTAAGCAACCGCAGTGCCTCCAGAGAATCATCGGCTCCCGGCACCGCCGCTTCCTTCGAGGATTTTTTCTCTTCAAGCGAGTGTATCTTGTCCTCGTACCTGGCAATCTTCTGCTCCTGCAATCCAATATGGTAAGCGGTCGAAAGATTGAATGCGAGTGTCGTCGCCAACAGATTTAAGGTTGGGTCCTCAGGGGCCAGTTTGGTTCTTATAAGATATATTCCGTATAATCTGTCCCTCAGAAAGACCGGGAAGAAATAATGAAGCTGCAATGTTTCCAGTTGCTTCAAATAACTGTCGGAAAGTGACGAGGCCAACTGCCGAATAGGCGTTACGCGATTAAATGTCTTGAGATTTTCCAATAGTGAAGGTTTCAGCTTGATTCTGAGGGCATGCTTGCTGAAATTGGTTACACCCATGAAATAGTTGACTTCCAGATTCGAACGATAATATCTCAAAAAGATTATTTTATCGCAATGCAGATGTTTCTTCAGAATATCCGAAACGCTGGCGGCAACTTCCTGAATCTTACCCTCGCCGGAATTACTGCCGACGGCCGCCAGCAAATCATTTACAACCGTCTCATCAAGCCGGACGGCATGCTTACGCCCTCTCCCCGCAAAAGCTATAATTGCTAATACAATCACGAGAATCGTAAGGGCTATTATTAAAACTATTTCTATCATATACTTAAATACGACCTATCCAATGTATTTTAGTCTGTGATAAAGAGGCTGTCAATTAAAATATTATGACCTTTTGTGCATACGACGGGCATAACGGAAACGAGCACGGCGAGACACAAGGCTGTTTTTCCACAAAATCCTGAAAACGCCCCACCAGCTGATCTTTGAATCAAACAATGATTCTTCCAGAACCAGCTTTAATTCGGAGATGGTATAAAAGGGATCCTCGACAATGGCACCCAAAATGACTTTTTCAGCCTTTGTCCCGGATACCCCGCCATTGACGACTTTTCCGGCAGCGGTCGGATTGGAAGAAGATTCGGCCTGGACAAAGGCCGGTAATTCTTCAATAGTCGTCCGGTCGCTATTTATCGGGGCTTTTTTTTTTAGCCCCGCAGGTTCGGGGGGAGTTCCGAAAGAGGTTCTTGCGGCGCCAATGCTGTCATATGCACTCAGGATATTGTCGAACTCGAGCAATTCATAAATCTCCATCACATTGGGAACCATGTTGACCAGCTTGATATCGCCGCTGTTGTCCCTTATCTCCTTTATTCGGGAAATAAAAATTCCCCACCCGGCCGATGATATATAATCCACTCCGGCCAGATCGAGAATTATGCCGTAACGACCTCTCTTTATCAGCTTGTCCAGAACCTCTTCCAGCTCCGTGGCAGTCAGCGTGTCGATGACACCATCCACCCGGACAACCGATAAATTGTCGTCACGTCCGCTTTCGGAAACAGATATTTTTATATTTTCCATACTCTCAAAAACCGATTAATACCGGAAAATGAACAATAAACGCCCTTCTGGCAAGATATTTTTACGAATGCTTATTTATTTTTGATGGGAAATCAATTAATCCGGCGTGTTTCAATCTCGGTTGCGTCCTTATCCTTCGGCTCCTGGGAACATACTGTAATGAAGGTAATATCGTCGGTCTGGGTGGCCTGCCCGCAATGCCGGTCGATATCGCTTAAAATGAGCTGAGTAATCTCCTTGGGGTCACAGTAGTTGCCGTTGTGAACCTGGTTATTGAAAATAGCGATCAGCCTTTCCAGCCCGTATTTTTCCGAGGTCCGGTTCATCGCCTCCGTTATGCCGTCGGAGTAGATGAATAATTTATCCCCGGCCATAATCTTGAGAGAATGCTCATCCAGCCTTTCGGCAAAGGCATTCTCACCTGTAAGCGGCAATCCCAATGGTACCCCGGGAGGATTCAACAACATGACTTCGCCTTTCTGCCGACTCAAATATATTAACGGATTATGGCCCGCCGAAACAAAATTCAATTTCTTCGAATCCACGCCATAAACAGCCAGGAATATCGTTATGAAGATTCCCGACGGAATATCCTGCTTGATATAATCATTCACGGCGACAAGAATATCCTTGGAGGATCTTTTCCCCTTGGCCAGAATTCTGATGACAGTACGAAGCACCGACATTATCAGTGAGGCCGGGATACCTTTCCCGGCGACATCCGCTACAACCAGGCAATAATTTTTGTCGTCAATTCGAAAAATATCATAGAGATCGCCGCTGATCCGCGAGGCGGCGCGATAGAATGCATCCAGACTGAGGCCGGGAATGTTCGGCAATTCCTTGGGCAAAAGTGTCTTCTGTATCTGGCCGGCCACTTCTATCTCCTTGGCCACCCGCTCTCTCTCGATAATGTTTTTCCTGTCGCGGCGCAGGC
>JBFMFJ010000482.1:0-2613 GCA_040752235.1 Candidatus Zixiibacteriota bacterium
ATCCGGTTTAAACGAAGGCGAAATGGTCGTAACAAACGGCGCTTTCAAAATTGACAGCGAATTACAGCTTCAGGCCAAAACTAGCATGATGAGCCCGGGGGGCGGGGCACCGGCACCGGGGCATAATCATGAACAGCCCAAAACCATGAATATGAGCGACCGAACACAGATAAATAGCGAAACGCTTGATAGCCTGACTCCGCTGTATAATGCCTATTTCGACATCCAGATGGCCCTTGCGGCCGATGACTTGACAAAAGCGACGGCGGCATACAAAAAACTTGTCGATATTACATCCGGTATTGATATGTCCCTCTTCACGGGGGAGAGCCACGAGCAATGGATGGAATACTCCAAAAGCATTATTGACTATGGCAATAAAGGCGCTAAGGCTACTGATTTGGCCGCTTCAAGAGATGCCTTTTATTATCTATCAAAATCTTTGGTAAAGATGCAGCAGACTTTTGGACACAGCGAAAATCGCAATTACTATTTAACTTTTTGTCCGATGGCGCGCAATAACAGCGGTGCATTCTGGCTTCAAACAGTGGACACGGTTTATAATTCATTCTATGGGGCTTCGATGCTTCGCTGCGGCGAAATTCGAGATAATTATCCGATGGCAAAATAAAACGGTGATGACCATGACGAGTGATGGAGATTATAATAAATTCCAGAGGCAGTCGATTCTCGACCGCTATATTCGATATTGTCTTGATAACAAGCTGGTTGTGTTTTTGATCGTAATGGCGCTCATTTCCTGGGGAATAATCGTTGCGCCGTTCGATTGGCAGGTCAATATCCTGCCGCGGAGCCCGGTCCCGGTCGATGCCATCCCGGATATCGGCGAGAATCAGCAAATAGTCTTCACCGAGTGGCCGGGGCGTTCACCGCAGGATATCGAGGATCAAATCACCTACCCTCTGACATCTTCATTGATGGGAATCACCGGTGTTAAAACGATTCGAAGTTATTCCTATTTCGGCTTTTCCACTATCTATGTGATCTTTGATGAAAAGGTGGAATTTTACTGGTCAAGATCACGGCTTCTGGAAAAACTCAATTCGCTTCCGCCGGGATTACTTCCCAACGGCGTAAGCCCCGTTCTCGGCCCGGATGCAACGGCGCTGGGGCAGATATTCTGGTACACGCTTGAAGGCCGGGACGAAAAAGGTAGAGTCACCGGCGGCTGGGATTTGCATGAACTCAGGTCAATTCAGGATTGGACCGTCAAATATGCATTGCAGGCGGCATCAGGAGTGGCTGAAGTGGCCTCGGTCGGAGGTTATGAAAAAGAATACCAGGTTGATGTCAACCCGGATGCCATGCGTACCTATGGCATTGGCCTGATGGATATTCAGGATGCTATCCGGAAATCGAATATCGATGTAGGCGCCGGCACTTTCGAAATCAATAAGGTAGAATATGTCATTCGCGGAATCGGGACCATAGAAAACATATCGGATGTCGAAAACATCGCCATCGGACAGCGAAACCACGTCCCGATACTTATCAAAGATGTCGCCAATGTTACTTTTGGCCCGGCTATGCGCCGCGGCGTCCTGGATAAGGGAGGGGCTGAGGTGGTCGGCGGCGTGGTGGTGGTTCGACATGGCGAGAATCCGTTAAGTACCATTAAAAGCGTCAAAGAAAAAATCATGGAAATCTCCCCGGGATTACCCAGGAAGACACTCCCTGACGGCACAATCTCGCAGGTTACTATTGTCCCCTTTTATGACCGCACCGGGCTGATTTATGAAACACTGGGGACGCTTAACACTGCTCTGATCGATGAAATTCTCGTAACTATCATAATCGTAATCATGATGGTGATGCACCTGCGAAGCTCACTTCTTATATCCGCCATGCTTCCTTTGACCGTTTTGCTGGTATTCATTGCCATGAAATTATTCGGTGTCGATGCCAATGTCGTGGCGCTTTCCGGTATTGCCATCGCCATCGGGACTATTGTCGATATGGGCGTTGTGGTCATGGAAAATATATTGCGGCATCTGGATGAGACCGGGCCGGAGACCGACCGTAAGACTGTAATATTCAAGGCAGTGTCCGAAGTTGGCGGCGCGGTAATTACATCCATTTCTACCACGGTTGTGTCATTTCTTCCCGTTTTCACCATGATTGGTCCGGAGGGGAAACTCTTTAAACCGCTGGCTTTCACCAAAACTTTTGCGCTGCTGGCCTCGGTGATAATTGCGCTGACCATTTTGCCGCCGCTGGCCCACATTGTCCTGACAAAAGCAAAGAAGCTTAAGGAATCGAATATTCTCTGGATCGCCGGGCTGGTTTTCTTGGGAATAGCCGCCATAATATGGTCATTCGTATGGACGGGAATGGTCATCATAGTTATCGCGCTCTTTCTGTTTTTCAAAAAACGTATCCCGGAAAAATATCGGACGCGCTTACCGCAAATAATGAATTATGTCGCCGTTATTATAGCGGCAGGTTTCCTGGCGTACCACTGGCTGCCGCTCGGTATTCAAAAAGGATTTATCATTAATTTCATATTCATAGCACTACTTCTTGGTTTGATTTTGTTCGGATTCTATTTGTTGTACAGGAATTATGAGAAAATTCTTCGCTGGGCGCTGGCCC
>JBFMFJ010000483.1:0-2612 GCA_040752235.1 Candidatus Zixiibacteriota bacterium
AATAATAAATTATAACAATGCCGAGCATTTTGTCAAGTACAAATGGGCGCCGGGCCTTCCATATAGATATACCTGATCAGGTATATCACATCAAGAATATTTACGCTGCCATCGCCGTCCGCATCCATGACGGCAGGATCGGCCGGGGCGGAGCCGCCGGCATATAAATATTTTATAATGAATGTGATATCCAGGAGATTAATGGATCCACTGTCATCGGCATCGCCGCAAATATAGGCGACCGCCGCGCGGGCGCCGATTAGAGCATTGCAGCTATTGTTTACAGGCGCACAGGGCGAATCGAGGTCAAGATCGTAGTTGCCGGCCGACGGGTCCTTGAACAATGGATTCTCCGAAAAATTGCCCAAATAATCATTCATGCCCGCTATACATTCATCCCAATCGCCGCCGATGTTGCTACAGATGTCGGTACATACAACGAACGGATTGCTGAAATCGGCGCAATAGACTGCGCCTCCGCCATTATTGAAAGCGATGATATTGTAGCCGATATAGGGCTGTGACTCATTAACAAGAGCAATACCGCCCCCCCGGTTCTCCCAGATATTCATTGCCTGATTTCGGGCAAAAGTACTGTTTGAAATTACCGGAGAAGAATTGTCGCAGAAAACGGCACCGCCGGCCGTTTCTCCGGAGTTCAATTCAAAGACACAATATGAAATCAGGGGTGCGGCTCCATTATAACAGGCAATTGCGCCACCATAAGCCGCCAGATTGCCACTGAAGATACAATTCTTGATGGTCGGGGCTGTTCTGTTACAAAACAGGGCGCCGCCGGCCGGATAATCCAGATCATCCCGTGCAAATCCATTCCTGATAGTAAATCCTTCAATTACTGTTTCATTTCCTTCTCCGCTTTCCAGGACAAAGGCGCGATGCGAGGCTTCCTGTGATCCGCCGCAGTCGATAATGGTCGTTTCGGCATGATATTCCGATTTCAGGACAATCCGTTTGCCCCGAAAGTCAATATCCCGGTGCCGTCGCCAAAATACAGACCGGAACTTAACAGGACAGTATCTCCGTCGACAGCAATGTCGACAGCGGCCTGAATAGTGGCCGCATCGAACGGAACCTTGATTGTCCGCGGCGCCTCGACAACTTCCCAGCACAGGGGAAAGTCCATCTGGATGTAACATTCCATAATGTAATCAGCGTAAGGTCCCCATAGATCATTCATCGAGGAATCAATACAGAACGTCCCTTCCTGATCCACGATGAAACTAAAACTAAAGGCGAGTATTTCACCGGCATCGGCGGGCCATCCCTGAAGCCCCGCTCCGAAATAGTAAAAACTGTCGGGCAAAGCGCCATCCCAGCTGGCGCAATTACACTCCGAAACAAGAATAAAATACAAATCCAGGGCCGGATTTCTACAAACATTTCCGCAACATTGATTTCCCCATGAGCAAGCTTCCGACATGACCGCAGATATTCCATTTCCACCGTAAAAATAAGGGGCGAAAATAAAACCGGGTATATTATATCCCGCAACATTTTCCAGATATATATTTATCGTAAACGGGGCGTGAGCCCTTAAGATTTCGGGTTCCAGTTCGGGCACAACCTGGACTCGTCCGACAAAACACGCTTCATGAGCCAGGGCCGGCAGGCATGATATGGCAATCGCACAAAAAATAATCAATGATAATAATAGCCTCATTTTTGACATACCTCCTCCTTGATATATATGATGCATATGAATGACAGATGATATTTGTTCTATAATTAATCTGGAGACGCCTTATGATCCTGTCAAGGTTTATCTTATCCTTTCAGGTCGATTATTAAAAGGAAGTCGGATTTAAGGATAATGGCTCTGAATAGCATTAAATAATAAAACAAAAACGGCCGCCGGAATGAATCCGACAGCCGTCAATGCGGGAATATTATATTGATTACTCCGGTTTTTTCATGGGTGTTTTTGCCGCCGTAAAGGTTTCCATCAATTCAATCGGGATGGGAAAGACAATCGTCGATCCCTTATTCACGGAAATCTCGGTCAGGGTTTGCAGCATTCGCAGGATAATGGCCTGAGGAGCTCTGGCAATAACAGTGGCTGCTTCAGAAAGTTTTTGCGATGCCTGAAACTCACCTTCGGCGTGAATGACTTTGGAACGCCGCTCACGTTCGGCTTCCGCCTGCCGCGCAATGGCGCGGGTCATCTCCGGCGGCAGATCGACGTTTTTAACCTCGACCACGGATACCTTTATGCCCCATGGTTCGGTCTGGTGGTCAATTATTTTTTGCAGCTCCTGATTGATCTTTTCCCGATTGGACAAGAGCTCATCCAGTTCAACCTGTCCCAGAACGGATCGCAGGGTCGTCTGAGCGATCTGTGAGGTGGCCTCGAAGAAATTGGCCACCGCGACGATAGCCTTATTGGGATCCATGACGCGGAAATAAACCACGGCATTTACCTTTACTGAAACGTTATCGCGAGTGATAACATCCTGAGGCGGAACATCAAAGGTAATGGTGCGCAGATCAACCCTGGTCAGGCGGTCGACCAGCGGAATCAGCAGGATAATACCGGGGCCTTTGGCACCGATCAAACGGCCCAGCCGGAACACGACGCCGCGCTCATATTCTTT
>JBFMFJ010000484.1:0-2612 GCA_040752235.1 Candidatus Zixiibacteriota bacterium
TATACAAAAGTCGGTATTCTCGAATTTTCTATACGAATCTTGATAATTAGCAATGCAGCCATAATGATATCGCCATTGGGAGAAATTGAATGGCTAAAAAACGAAAAATCGACCGGGCGGTTCTTTCATCCCTGTTGAGATTATACTTAAAGTTCGGTCTGGTTCTTCTGATATTTATTATTGCCTTTTTCCTTAAACCGGTTCGCGAACGCATTATTGCGCCTTTTACTTCATTTGTCGCCCTATGTTCGAGTCTGCTGATGAACCTATTTGGCGCCGATTCATTTGTGCACCAGACATTTCTTTCAACAAGCGAATACAGCATTAATGTCGTCGACGGCTGCAACGGCATTTACGCAACAGCAATTTTAATCAGCGGCATTCTGGCTTACCCTTCCACCATAAAAGAGAAAGTATATGGTGTATTGCTGGGGACATTAGCCGTTTTCATTCTTAATCTCGGCCGTGTTATTAGTCTCTTTTATCTTGGGAAAGCATATCCCGACATATTCGAAGAGGTACACATTTATGTCTGGCATCCGATCATCATCCTCTGGGCGATCTTCATCTGGGATTTCTGGTCCCGCAAAATCAAGAAAAGCCTTTAAATCGACACGGCTGAGATTTATCGCCAGATTCGTCGTTTTTTTTGCCGTATCCTTCCTCCTGTGGAAGCTTACCGCCCCGCTTCAAAACAGACTCCTTTGTATTTTTGGTGAGGCTGTGGTCAGAATTTTTGACAATTATAATTTCACTCGCTCAATCAATTCATCCGGCACCGATATGCTCGTCAGTTTTCAGCCGACAGCCGACGGCAAGCCGCTTGTTATTGATAGTGTAAGGATTACATATAATTTGGCATTTCTTGTTGCTCTCATACTGGCAGTACCAAATGTGCGTTTAAAGCCCAGAATAAAAATATTGGTATTAGGAATCATTATTCTTCTCATGGTACAAGTCATCAGAGTCAATATTATTGTATTTTATTTTTACAGTCTTCATATGCAAAACTTCGGCCAGCCGGTCTATGTCGAGTTTGTAAGGTACGGCCTGTTTTATTCTTATGAAGTCATGCGACGACTGAGCGGGATGTTGTTTCCGGTTATAATCTGGGCCGGTTTATATTATTATTATTGCTGGTACCCTCAATTGCGGAAAAAAGTGTCTTCGAATACATGATATTTTTCAAATTATGCCTTGACAGGATGGAGTCATTCTGCTATGTTGCAATAGTCGGATCTCTTTGAATTTGCTCAATAAATAAATATTACATCCTAATTAACGCAGTTACAGTCTCTAATTAATTTGCGGATAAATATACAGGACCTCCAACCAGTTGCCTTATAAGACAGCATTGTAGACGCTGCTTATATCAATAATTCATTTAAGGATTTTCATACAATGAATTTTTTGAAACTGGCTCCGGTCTGGCTTCTTATAGAAACGATTACCAACTATAAGACTGATAATAGTGTCAATTGTTCTCTCTTCTCTTCATACCCGGGAATACAGGCCGGCTTTTACTCAATGATTGGTTATGTGATAATAACGCTTGCGCTTCTGTTGATTACATTAATCATAATTCGACTCACACAATATGCGTTTGAGTATTTCCGAAGGAAACGCAACCATTGCTGCCGAGAGCAAAGAAGGTTCAGATATGCGGCCTGTCCGGTTTTATCAGGTATATTATTATATATTGCTCACGGTGTCCGGGCACCTCCTTGCGGTAATTCACTTTCAGTACAATGACCCGGTCGCAACTTTGCGACCATTTATGACCATAACACGAGATTCTTCTATCCTTGTGAAGATCATTGTATGGAGGTAACCAGGATGAAATCCAAAATGTTTTTAATGAATCTAATCGTGGTTTGTATTCTATGTATGTTCAGTGCCACGGCATTTGGAGAGGAATGCGGATCCATAGCAACCAGTGCGGGGCCGTCAATACTGGATAAAGATCTGGATGATTTATTAGATCAATACATCCCTGAGTCCAGTGCGCAGAGCAGACTATTGATATTTACCGAATGCTATGCCGGAGACAAGTTGGATGATTTCGCCGACAATCCCAAAACCACGGTTATTTCGGCGACTGTCGCCGGTCAGACCGCGCAGTATGGCGGTTATCATGATGATGCCGCCGATTCCCTTTATGCCGGCCCCGGTCGAACCGCCGATGATGTTCATGCTGCCGGTATTGCCGGTAAGGGTCCGGGTGAGACTCCTCCCCCAAGACAGGGGCCCAATGCCTCGCTGGAGCCAACCGACCCGGCCGGGACAATAAAAAGTCGTCATGTCCTTGTGTTCAATGGAATGCCCAACGCGCAGGATAACGCCGATCGGGACGCGATTGAAAATAACTTTGCCGGTGATCCAAATACGACCGTGACGACATGCGGCGGTAACGGCACCGGCTACGATTATCCCGGAACGCGCGCAGGATTGGAAGCCGCCCTAAACGACATTTCGGCCAACATGAGTCCTGACGAACAATTTATATTATTCGTCGGCGACCATGGGAACTTAGAAGATTATTACGATTTATCATCCATTTTGGGCCCTATTTACCCCGGCATTGGGCCATTTGCGTTGCACGACACCGCACT
>JBFMFJ010000485.1:0-2608 GCA_040752235.1 Candidatus Zixiibacteriota bacterium
TTTTCGGAATACATCCATTTGATACTGGCATTCAGATAGCCGCGTCCTTTGGCATAACCGACGGCGGACCGGTTATCATTGATCGCCAGATCATACTCAATGAAGAAACCGATATTATAGTTGAAGCGGGCATCCATGCCGAAAAAAACCGAAGGTTCTTCTTCATTATCATAATCATATTCCAGGGAGTAATTGGCCCCGGCGTGAATCCCGGCATTCATATTTTGAAGCATAAAGGAGCGACTGACGACGCCATAAAAACCTTTTGATTTATAGGTATAGCGGTCTCTCTCGTCGATAAAGGCGCCATAGCCCTGCGAATTGAAACCGATACTGAAGGCCGGCAGATAATAATTTTCGTCAATGAGACGCAGCTTGACATTGAATTCGATCTCCGGGTTGGCGTTAGCGGTGCGGTCGGATATAATTCCCTCCGCGCCATAGGACATGCCAAGCATGAACCGGTTGGACAGGCCGATCGAGGTCTTTCCAAGTATGCCGCCATTGTTGTAAACGCGCATCACGATGTCAAAACTCCCTCGTGGCAGAGTCCCCGCGGTGGGGGCATCAATCAGATCCCGGGGCGGGATTTCATAAAGCGACCGGCCCGGTTCTCCGCCGAAATAATTGTCGCTCTGGGTTTGAGCCGATCCTGTCATAGTCAACAACACGCCGATAAGTAATGTTCCAAAGGCCATATTGCGAAGCATCTTACCCTCCAATGGTAATCATCCTTTTTATCCTCTTACCGGCGATAATACTCTTTCCACTCATAACGGTCAATATAAAACTAAGCAGTTCAATCAGTAAGGATTAGTAGCAATTTTCGTTCCCGAATTGCGAGGGCATCAAATCCATTGAACTATAACAGGTTAAAGAAAACAAACAAAGGGGATACCGCACAATAATTGTTCCGCATCCAAATATGATGCACTTTATATATTCATCAGTCATCAAGTTATTGACAATTCTGCAGGCGGAATCGGCGACTTCTTGGCAATTTTGCCATTAAAATGATGTATAGAAAGTTAAAGATAACATAGTATTTTTCTATATAATTCATTATGAAATAGCGACTTGCAGGAAATTGGCTTTGTTTTTGCGTTTTTAAATATTTGTTGAGATTCTTTCCCGGCGAAGAAGTATGCTTCACTTAAAATACAATTAATCGATGGATTTGACGCACGCATAGCTACAGCAATATTATTGCTCCCTCTATAATAAATCCTCGAATGGAATTAACTGCAAAGTGATGTGGTTTTTGTGGCTACAGGGGTGGCATTCCCAAACTTGTTTGGGGATGTTTTATAAAAGATCCGCCCCAAATAAATTTGGCGCGGCCACCCGGAAGGTTTACTTCAACAGACATTCCCACAGCAAGCTGTGGGGCACCTGCAAACCCGTCGCATACTGTGGACCACCCGGTCGAAACAAAATAGGCGGGATCGCTCATTCCGTCGGAGACGGAATATCGGATCCTGCCCTACGTCTACTTTTTAACAGCTGAAATTAATTGGAGACTGCTGTTAGTGGATGGCCATTCTGCAATAATTTCAATTTTACAGAACTCAGCTTGCGACAAAAGCTGCATATAATCATCATCGGTCCAGGCTTTGGTGGTGCTTCGATAGGTTTTTATGCCGCCATCTTCATCCAGGATATGGAAAAACTGCAACGATACTTTTGGCGATTCCAGCCAATGATTTTCGATCAGGCAGATATGTGGCTTTTCCGAGAAAAGCCCCTGCAGGCCGGGGCCCGATTTATACCAGCTCGCCGGCGCAGAGCCAATATTTTTGACTCCATCATAAGTATGGACTTCAAGTAATAACCGCCCTCCCGGATTCAACGCGTCACAGACCTTTTTCAGGATAAGGCGGCAATCATCGGGGGAAAAAACATTCAATTCCCCATAGAGCATGACTGTAATTTCATAGCCATCGCCAAAGTCTGTCGAGCGGATATCACCTTTAATAAAGCGCGCCTTTTTGCCATAACGTTCTATAGCATAATCTATCGAAGCCGGAGAAAAGTCGATGCCGCGGCAATCATAACCAAGCGAGGTAAAATGCTCAACATAGAGGCCGGGCCCGCAACCAAGATCCAGCAACTGACCGGGCGAAGATTTACATATATTTTCATGAATCCATTTTGCCTGCATTTCAATGGTCGCTCGTTTGCGGCTGGCCAGATCATGATCCTGCGACAGATGCTCATTGAGCATCCGGCGGCTGAAATCGGGATCATCCCAGGGAATTTTATAGGCGCCATCCCAGATAGTGTTCTCATTAAATGTCTGGTTGAGGATTGATTGGACAGAGTCAGATAATTTCAAAACAGGCCTTTCGGATTTTTATCGAATATAGTCCCAGAGACGGTTTCTTAGTTTGCCGGTAATTTTGCCTGTTTTATAAGCGTATTTTTTATCAGCAGTTACGGAGATTACCGGAAGTATCAGTTTAAGTGACGATGTTACAAAAATTTCATCACTCTTGAGCAGATCGGCCAGTTTGATATTCTTTATTTTGACGGGGATGTTGTCGGCTTTGGCCAATTCAATAATATGCTTGCGAGTCATACCTTCCAGACATCCGGCGGTAAGGGGTGT
>JBFMFJ010000486.1:0-2607 GCA_040752235.1 Candidatus Zixiibacteriota bacterium
GGCTGAAGTGGAAGAATATTCAGTAGAAGACCAGATATCCGTATAACCGTAAATATAGCCGAAATATCCGTCATCATCTCGTGAACCGGCAGGCAATCCGGTAAAACCGCATTCATTGGTAGCGCCGGTATTGGGAGCTGTCCAGTGCCCGAATCCGGCTTCCTTCATTTTCCCGCCGGCCACGGCACTGCCGCCAAGATAGTCAATCAATATTTGCCACTCGGCATCGGACGGCACATGCCAGCCATCGGGTGCAATATCGCGCTCATCACTTACCGCGTGCCAATTGTACAGCCTCCCGAAGGCGTCAGCGTAACATGCGTTGTTACTATAATCGCAATAGGCTCCCGTAGTCAAGCCGCCCCACTCCGCGTTATCGGTAACATTGGGAATCGGATCGCCATTTTTATAATGTGTCACCCTGAGATTTTCCACCATCCACCACTGGCTTCCGATTTTAATCGTGTGATACACATTGCCATCGATGTCGGTTGCCGTCCCGGTTGTCTCGGCGCATGCGGGCGCAGTTCCCCCCTTATAAAGATAAGAGATGAGATAGGTCACATCGAGGATGTTGATTCCTCCGGAGTTATTGACATCGCCGCAATTATCCGCGGGCAGTCCTATGGGCGCTATAAAAAGACAAATGCCCATGACAGTTAGCAGACACGATTTCATAAATCACCTCCTGACAGGATTAGAATTGAAATAGGTCGCTCTTAGATGATTCTGTGAATGAGATAAAAAAGATATTTATATATATTTTATTCTATCTATAATATAGTACCAGGCCGCGTTTCCGTCAAGCCCTATTTCGTTAATTCCCAAAAATCGTGGACTTATTTTTCTGTAATAATACAGTACCATATTCATCCACATTACAGTCCCTTTTTCGCTGTCCTGATTTAACCACGGACCTTTTGTCTTAAAGGACTGAATTTCAACGGATCGAATCGACCTTTCCTGCAGGCAAATATATTAAATTTGAACTTTACCGCGCCGGCCTTGTTATTTATCTAGAATGACAGCCAAAAGACAGGAGAAACAGATATGTCCGATAATATTCCCAGGATCGGGACCAAGGCCCCGGCCTTTTCACTGCCCAATCAGGATGGAAAGATTGTGAAACTGAGTGATTTCGCCGGTAAATGGGCGGTTTTGTATTTTTATCCCAAGGATGACACGCCCGGATGCACGACGGAAGCCTGCGAGTTCACCGGCGGTCTCAAGAGTTTCGAAAAGCTCAATGCGGTCGTTTTTGGAGTATCACCCGATTCGGCCACGAGCCATCAGAAATTTATTGAAAAACAGAATCTTAAAATCACTTTGTTGAGCGATAGCGACCGCAAGGTGATGACACGATACGGCGCCTTCGGGACCAAGCAAATGTACGGCAAGGAAGTGCAGGGGGTTATCCGCAGCACATTCCTGATTGATCCCAAAGGGAAAATCGCCTATGCATGGCCCAATGTCAAAGCGGCCGGTCATGCCGATAAGGTCAGAGAAAAGCTGGCCGAGTTGGCGGGATAACCGCAATTATGCAAATACGGTTTACAAATTTCTATGCATTAACAAACCGGGCGGGTCAATCGACCCGCCCTTTTTGTCACTTATAGGAACATACTATTTCGCGAAGCTAAATCCCCAATAGTCGGCGGACGTATTTGGGCGGCGGGGTGCCGTAGGACAACAACTTGTCGTGGAACTCTTTCATGTTGAACTGCTCGCCCATTTTTGCCTCGTAATCGCGGCGGATCCGGTTGATCTCGATATTGCCCACGTAGTAAGACGACAACTGCACCGATGACAGACAGGCGCGGCGCCATTTACCGGCGGCTTCGCCCTGCTCCTGGTATCCCTCGTTCATCATCAGGTCCATCGCCTCCTGCTCGGTCATACCCCGCGTATGAATATTCTGGTCGATGATGACATTGATAAGCATTCTCAGGCGCATCTTGAGCATCTGCATCCTGAATTCCGGCCCCTGGAAACCCGCGGCCGCCATCACTTCCTCGGAATATGTCGCCCATCCTTCGGAGAACGGCCCCGAACCGTAAATCATCCGCACCATGGTCGGCGCCTTGAACTTGTTGGAATGCGCCGCCTGCAGGTAATGTCCCGGCATGGCCTCATGCACCGTCAGGTCATACAGCATGGTGTTATTATACTCACGAAAATATGAAGTCACCTGGTCTTTATTCCAGTCGGACGGGGGCGGTGATATGGCATAAAAAGTCTTTTGCCCTTTCTCGAGGGGGCCGGGTGATTCGCAGTAGGCCACGGCGAAACCGCGCTCGAATTCCGGCATGATGACCACTTCGACCGGCTCATCCGGTAGAGTCACCAGTTGTTTCTCGCGGACGAAATCCTCGGCCTCTTTCAGGCAGGCGGTGGCGCAATCGACAATATTGTCGGCATCGGGGTGGTCATCAGCCATTCGATCGAGAATGGCTCTGACAACCTTTTTCCTATCAGCCAGACTTTTCGGGTCGCTTATCTGAGGAAAATATTGTTTATACAGCGGCAGAGCCGTCTGATAAATTTCTTCCTGTGTGGCGGTCATATCTTCTTCGGCTTTCCGCAATATTTCTTCCTTGGTCAGGTCAG
>JBFMFJ010000487.1:0-2580 GCA_040752235.1 Candidatus Zixiibacteriota bacterium
GCCCTTGAGCTTGGCTTTACCTTGGTAAAAACCGCGCTCCCTTGCCCAACAATATGTGTTGAATGATCTCATATGGTTACGGTGAAGTTACTTAGAAGCCATCCGCACCGAGTGCCTCGGCACTTGCGGTAAAATCTTTCAGTCGGTTGGCGTCGCCATCCCGCCCACGATCCGGGAGGTGTCATGACCCCTATTCGATTATAAAAGAGCAAAATGTAGTGCCAAGACTTTTTTAGGGTATCTATGTGCCTGATATCTCAAAACATCTTTTTTGGAACTGTTAAAGATCAGTCTGGGTATCGTGATTACAACCCCGACACCGGCAGATGGACCGCCAAAGACCCGATACTCTTCGCCGGCGGGGATACGGATCTTTATGGGTACGTGACAAATAATCCGGTAAACTGGATTGATCCATGGGGGCTAGAACTACGAATATATAATCGACAAGTACAAAGTGCTCCTTTATCCTGGGTAGGGGCAAACCATACCTTCTTATACAGCACAGTGACTAAGCAATGGCTTGGAACGTCTGGCAGTTCTGGAAATGGAAACCAAGTTGATGAAAGCAGCGTCATTGCTAGTGGAGGTGCGTATAACGTGGTCAATAATCATAATAATATCTTGGAAGCGGAGGTCATGATATATATGAATGAAACTATGAATAGTGGCATATACATCCCTGGCATACGTGATTGTCACAGCGCCGTTGATAGAACCCTTAGAAATTTTGGTTTAGAAAACCCGGGAGCACCGGGAGGGCGGTTGGGAAACATTCCCAATTGTGGAGGTGGTCCTTGTAATACACAAAGGCGTGACAAATGATAGATATTTCCCGTATTCTCAATGCAGTCTATCGTCATCCGGCTATACTGGCATTCATCGCCTTAATGATTGTTACAGGAATGGTATTCGTTCATAATAACTTCGCTATGGGGGTCCATGGAGCAGTGGATGAAAAAAAATTATACGTATATAGTTCACGCGAAATATTTAGGTTTTTCGAAGACATGGGCTACAAAGATCTATATTACAACAGTATGGCCGTTTCAAGAAATTCGGACGGAACTGCCCTGAGGTTTATAAACGGAAGAAAGAAGAAGGGCATTGTTGCGGGGTGTGATGGCTCTATTATGGTTGTAGACATTCCTGGTGATCTCGCTTGGTTAAATGATGCCAACCAGGTGATAGTATGGGTAACTTGGATTGATAACAAAAGTGTCACACATTACGCAAATGGCACGTCAGAAAAGAGCTCGTTCTTTCCCGCCCATGGTCCTGATCCGTCAGGTAAATACTTTATTAAAGAACGCACTGATTTAGCTGTTGTACCTTTGAATGAATCATGTTACACAACTATATATTCGACTCGACGGCCGTTCATTCCCTTGGTGAAAGCAGATATTTGCGGTGCTGTGAAAATATTCTACAAGAATAACAAGGTCTATCTCACAGGGAAACAACTTCGCGATGGCAAATGGCAGGAAGAGGAAATACGTATCTTTCAACATAATACGGAAAATGCCTTGGAACAAATTGATAGAATAATTGTGCCCAAGCCTGATAAGTCGTTGCGGTACTTCTACGCTGAAGATTTGAATCCTTGTGATGATGAAATGCTGTTCATAGACACGCATGATTTTCCTTCCAGATCAGTATGGTACTCCTTTAATTTGAAAACTCGTCAGCTTAACAAAGTGGACAAAGTGCCTAGGTCTGGGGCGCAGGCTTTTTACTTGCAGTGCGATATTGTAAAGAAAGTTACAGACGAATTAAAGAAACGGGTGCCCAGTGGGGTCAGTAGGGGTGGTCGGGGTTCTTAGGACAGGAGACAGGATTATATAAGTCGTAAAGTGCTGTTGGTTTATGTTTATGCCGCAGCCTTTAGAAACGCCAGAACGGCGACCTTGAATTACAATCCTAAAGGCTTCCTGGCTTCGATCACCGACCCGGAGAACAAAACCGTTTCATACAGATACAATGCGACCGGCCGTGTCACCCAGATCATTCGTCCGGATGGCGCCGCCATCGGTTTTGGCTACGATGCAAACGTCAATAGATATGATTCGTTCGGCAACATTATTGCCGACACAAATCCACAGCTCAATGTCATGTTTGGATTTGCAGGTGGATTGCATTTTATGAATGATATTGAGAAAAAAGTGATTGGATCAAGAATGATTTCTGATTCAGCAAGCAAGAAAAGATCAGTGAATGTTAGAATTTTTTGTTGCTTTGCAGTTTATTCGGTTTTTCTGATAATAGGGGCAATCGTTTTCACAACAACGAATGAGAATTTGAATGTAGTTATAAAAACATTTGGAGAGTTTGCATTTTTCAGTAGTCCTTTTGTCCTGCTCTACTCTATATTAATGGCTATAAAAAATCACTACTGTCCCAACGTTGATTTTTGATGACTCATTAACACATTAAAATATTATTGTATTTCACGTAAAATGCCATTTATCGATTTGAAATATTTCTCACCGATGTGCCAGTCTCCTTCATCAATGACTGAGGAGACAGCGCATGAATTCCGGAAAAACGATCTTTGCTCAGTTGATGGACTTTGTCCCCGCA
>JBFMFJ010000488.1:0-2580 GCA_040752235.1 Candidatus Zixiibacteriota bacterium
CGGTGTACTGCGAGAGCATCAGACCGGAGAACATCCCAGCCCCCTTTGTCAGGAATGGCGGCAAACCGACACTGAGAGCCGGGTTGTTGAGACGGTTCATTCGGCGCTCGGACATGACCGACACCATGGTGATACAGTACCCGGCCATATCCATCGGTACCGAGACCGGCGTCCCCTGGAAATTGGCCCCGGACAACTGGAGATTTTCTTCAGGAAAGAATATCGGATTGTCGCCGACACCATTCAGCTCGATTTCGACCTGCGAGCGGGCATACGCCAGGGCATCATGAGCCGCACCGATCACCTGCGGCGTGGAGCGCATTGAATAGGCATCCTGCACCTTGCATTTAATCCGCCCCTCGACCAGATCGCCGCCGGCCACCATCTTGAGAATAGCGCGGGCCGATCTGACCGCCCCTTTGAAACCGCGCACCTCATGCAGTTTCGGTGTGTACGGTTTCATGTTGGCTTTGAGCGCTTCCAGCGACATGGCCGTCGCAATTTCGGCCTGCTTGAGCCAGCGATTGGCGTCATACAGGAATATGGCGCTCATCGCGGTCAGAACATTGGAGCCATTGATAGTGGCCAGTCCATCGCGGGCTTTCAATCCCGGCACCGGAATCCCCGCCCGGTCGAGCGCTTCCTTGCCCTCGAGCAGTTTGCCCTGATAATAAGCCTTACCTTCGCCGAGCATCAAAAGTGCAATCTGGGACATCGGGGCCAGGTCGCCGCATGCTCCGACCGAACCTTTCTGGCATACAAACGGAGTAACGCCTTTGTTGAGCATATCAACCAAAGTCTGTGTAATTTCCAGACGGTTGCCCGAATTGCCGTGCGCATGCACATTGATTCTCGCCGCCATTGCGCCGCGGACATACTCAATCGGCGCCGGATCACCGATACCGGCCGAGTGATTATAAATAAGATACTTTTGAAAATCCTTGACCTGTTCATCGGAAAGCACGACTTCCGAAAACTCACCAATACCGGTGTTGACACCGTACATGATTTCCCGCGCCTCGATTTTCTTTTCCAGCATGGCGCGGCATTTATTGATGCGGGCGATCGCGTCAGGATGAAGCTCAATCTTTTCATTGTGGCGGGCAATCCTGACCAGCTTTTCAATCGTCAGACCTGAACCATCCAGAACTATAGTCATATATACCTCATAATAATTTTACGATTTAAATGAATTAAGTTTCTCGGATGAATGAATATTTTGGATACCGGATTATTCATCCTGAAGGCCGGATGAACTCTTCGGCTGATAGCGGGCAACATTGCAAACCGGATGTGCATCCGGTCTCAAGTAATCATTCTTATCATGTATCCATTCATTCACAACAGTTATAATATAGCACCGCCGTCGCAAAAGTCAACAACTTTCGGATTGCGTATTTCCTTGTCTCGCAATACATTACATGATTTCGAAAGAAGTCGCGATGCCGCTCTTCCATGCAAATCATGATTAATAAGCGACTATGATGAATAAATATTAGACATTCCATAGATTATTGATTATAAGTGAAACATTGATGTAAATAATGTTTAATACAAATAAATCGGAACGACAAATAACGCTGTCAATTTGCATATCACCTAATTTGAAAATATAATCGAAAGGAGAGAACATGGAAAAGGCAATGGAATGGTTGTGGGCCTATGGTACGGCCTATGGGCTGAAAATTATCGGCGCCATACTGATCTTTGTCATCGGTCGTATGGTCATCGGCATTATCACCCGCATTCTCAAACGGGCATTCGAGAAAAAGGCCACGGATACAACCCTGGCAAAATTCGTAATAAGCCTGGCCCGGATCATTCTCCTGGTTGTGGTCGTCCTTGCCTCTTTGAGCACGATCGGAGTGGAAACAACATCATTTATCGCCATCCTGGGCGCCGCCGGTCTGGCGGTCGGCTTTGCACTTCAAGGATCGCTCTCTAATTTTGCCGCAGGTATCATGCTAATCATATTCCGTCCTTTTGAAACAGGACACTATATTGAAGCCGGAGGAAGCGCCGGTTCGGTTGAATCCATCCGGATTTTTAATACTGCGCTAAAAACTCCCGACAATAAAATAGTCATTGTGCCCAACAGTGCTATCACCGGCGGGAATATCATCAATTACTCCGCCGAAGACACCCGCCGCATCGACATGGTTTTCGGCGTCGGTTATGGCGATGACATCAAAAAGGCCAAAGATGTCATGGAAGGCATCATCAATGCCGACACACGCATTCTAAAAAACCCTGCCCCGACCGTGCGCGTCGTGGAGCTTGGCGACAGCTCGGTCAATTTCGCCGTCCGCCCCTGGGTGAAAACCGCTGATTATTGGGCGGTTTATTTCGATTTAATGGAAAATATCAAGATGGCCTTGGACGCCAATGGCATTTCGATTCCGTTTCCTCAGCGCGATGTGCATTTGTATCAGGAACAAAGTGCATAATAACCAGGGACGGGATGCAAACCCCGTCCTTTTTTTCTTAAAATAATTCCAGCTGCTCGTTTTCATCGAGTATCTTTTTCAATACCCGCCAGATATTCCGGGCATCATCTATACCTCGATGATGCGTCCCGTC
>JBFMFJ010000489.1:0-2578 GCA_040752235.1 Candidatus Zixiibacteriota bacterium
CATTGCAAAAGAGGAGCTGAACTACGCCCCCGATGCAAAAAAAGGGCGCGTTATAAAAAACGCGCCGACAACCTCAAACAAGGGCGTATATCAATACGCCCCTACGAATAAATTCACATCGCCATCACAGACATTGGGGGCGATTATCAGGGGATTCAAGGCCGCAACCGCCACACGAATAAAAATCATGTCTGATAATTCAATAAACAAACTCTGGCAACGCTCTTTCTATGACCATATTATCCGCAATGAAAAGGAATTGCACCAAATCAGGGAATATATCGCTAAAAATCCATTAATATGGCAGGTTGATGAGTTATAATGCGAAAATATGTGAAATACATGCAAGATATTAAAAGAATTTTAATGGTATGATTATTCTGCAAAATCTGGCACTTCGTGCCTCATAGTAATAAAAGCAAATCAAATAAATAGGAAGTTTGCAATGAAATGAATTACACCGCGATCTTTGTCAACGCTTTCCCATAGCATTTGATGGTAGTCTTCTTTGCCACCGGATATTACATAGGTAACACCGATCTTATTGCTTTCAGGAGACATATCCATAACCATAGTTGAACAAAACAGCGTTTTGCCTTTTAGTTCCATTCCTGTATAAGGTAATACAATTTCAAAAGAATTCTTTTTTTCATTAACAAGTTTGTCGTTTTCAAGATATACGGTTGTAATACTACTCTGACCATACCCAATTGTAACTGAAAGCTTAACAATGGAAGAAGTGGAAACTCTGTACATCTTTGTAAGATTAGTACCTGTTCGGGCAACTTTATTATCTAAACTAGGCCCAATTGAGTCTTTATTTTCCTTCATTATTTCTGCTTCACTTTTTCGATTTCGTATTCGAGCGTAGGCGGCGGTAATTTGGGATGCCAATTTTTCAAAAGCTTTACGTACAGTTGGAGAACTAAATGATTCCAGACGCAGTTGTCTCCAATCTGCATATTGCCGGCTAGAAATAACTTTGGCCAAAGGATCATGGTCTCTCAAGTCCTTGTCGTTTAATAATTGTGTATTGACATAATACACCGGCAAGACCAAATCACTTCAATTAAGTTTTTCCTCTCGCTGCAGGAATTTGGCAAGCTCATCTCGGCATGGAGTACTATTGAAGAAACTGGGAGTAATAATTGGGATAAAAAATGTAATTTCAGCCAACTCGTGATAAATACGTTTTTCCCAATTTTGCCCCCATAGGATGTCATCTCTATCCTGAAAAATGTGAAACTCTTCGCCAATTTGCATTTCTACTTCGTTGCTCAGATATTTTCGAAATTCCGTAAGCTTTTCATCCCTATTATCCGCATGCACATAACTCATGAAAGCAATTGGCTTTTTTTCACTCATTTAATAATCCTTTTGCCGATATGACCTTGCCAACAAGATTAAAAAATTTATATTAACCAACCCAATTGAATTTGGCAAGCATATTTTTCCGAATATTCATGATGAATAGGCCATGGTCTTATGCATATATTGCCACATTATCCCAATATCCTAGTTCAAGATAAAAAGAATGGACGCACCAGTTTCCCAAAAACAGACAATATAACTCCCGTTTATAAATACTTGACAAACTGGAGATGGATTGATAGATTGAAATACGGGAGTTTACCGTAACCTCACTATCGGGGGTCGCCCCCTCTATCCCCGTGACGGTAGGCTCTCCTATTTTTTTGGAATCGTCCCTGATTAATCCTTGAAGATTTCTTCGACTCGGCGCACCCTGACCGTCTCTTCGTCTTCCTGACCGGCCAGATTGAGATGATAGGCGCGCGGTCCGCGCGGGCCGTTGTTGATCGAAAAGACCACCTCAACGCCCTCGTTCAGATCGCGAAATTTGATCTTCCGCAGCCATCTTTGATGGAAAAAGATTTTTTCGCCGCTTTCGGTTTCGATAAAACCGTAACCTTTACTGCGATCAATCGATTTAATGATACCCCTTTCCATAGTCCACCAGGTGCCCTAAAGATACATATATAAATGAATTGACAGACTCCGGTCGCCCCGGAGTTTTTGCCTTACCGCGGGAATAGACTTAGCTGCCTATTGTCCTGAAGCTGTAAATTTTCCAGCGGCCGTCTTTAATGTGCAGGCCAAACTTATTATAGTACTGGACATTCGTCTGCTTGTCGATAAACGAGACCTCGACAAAAGCGGTGTCGCCTTGAATCTCGCTCTGCCCCATCACCCGCTGCATCGAGAACCAGCGCGTTTTGGTTATGCCCTCATTGGTCAGATCATCGAGAATATCTTCCGGATTATAAAACACTCTCGGTTCGGGCCGCTGCAAGGCATAATCCTCGCCCTGGATACTCATCAATGCCGGAAGATCCAGCAGATGCGCGATCGTGGCGCGGTCGTTGTTTTCCATCGCCCCGAATAATTGTGTTACGGTATCCTTCGGCGACCCGACGCCGCCTCCGGCACAGCCTATCGACAAAATCAGAATAATGAAAATGATTGGCAATCCCAACCAGAATGATTTCCTATGCAATTATCAAATACCTCCGGTAAAGGTGATTCTGTGACTTGTTCCAAGTTCCGCCTGAGGCGAAAC
>JBFMFJ010000490.1:0-2568 GCA_040752235.1 Candidatus Zixiibacteriota bacterium
ATTATTGGCTGAATGGGTCGATGGTAAGTCCAGGATTGTTATTAATTCAATTGAAGAACTGATGGGTTTGGAAATGGAGTTGACTGCCGCAGACAGCGAAGAGGTAAATGTCGCAAATATGGTAGATAATATGCGGCTATATCATAGCCAGAACGGCGACAAGATTACTCTGGCCATACTTGATATAGAGGGACGGCAGATTCTTGCCCCGGGCATGCATGTGGTTTTAGAAATTGGCGGTCCTGTCGAGATCAAACATGTCCTTGGGTCGAATCCGCAAGCTGAAGCCGTCAATCTTGAAATTATTCATACAGACAGAAACGCTGACTTAATTCCTGAAGCGTTTTCACTTGGCCAAAACCGACCAAATCCCTTCAACCCGATTACCGAAATCAACTTCAGTCTGCCAGTGTCATGTCAGGTCAGTTTGGATGTCTATAATATTGCCGGGCAGAAAGTGGCTTCGGTTGCAGATGGCCAGTTCGAAGCCGGACATCATTCGGTTATCTGGGATGCATCGAGTCAGGCTTCCGGCATCTATTTCTATCGCCTGAAGGCCGGGGAGTTTGTCGAAACGAGAAAAATGATGCTTCTGAAATAGACCTCAAGTTCTCTGTCGTCCTTTCCCGGGGGGAAGGAAGCTCAATCGATCAGGTCGATGATTGAGCACTATGACCCGGCGGTGCCGTGCTCTCACCGCCGGGTTTTATAATATTCCGGTTTATGGCCTGTGAAATCGCGACCGGATATACTGATATCAGACTCATGGATATCTCACTGTCGAAATAATCTATAATATATCAAATATCTGTTGCAATAAGAGTCATCCAAGGCTATTTTGCATCAACTGTCGCGGAGGAAATTATGAAAAATCAATTATTAATGGTGGTGTTTTTTATTGCCGTTTGTCCCGTTATATCCCAGTCGGAAATGCTGGTTATGAAATCCAGACAGACAGTCGAGGCCCTGGGTATGGGCGGTTTGGAGAGTAATGTTACGACCTATATGAGTACCTTTGGTTCCAGGGAGGAAAAGACCGGCAAAAAGACCGGAATAATGGCTATGATGGGGGATTATTTCCCCGGTGTTGATGGGATGTCGTTAACTCGACTGGATAAGGGGCTGGCCTGGTTTATTGACTCTCTGGGAGAATGTCAGGAAAAGGAATTATCGAAATATAAACCAAGTGAAGAAGATACCTCCATGGCGAAATACGAAATATTCAAAACCGCCGAGTCAAAAAGGGCTGATAGCATTGTAAACTCAGTTGAATGGATTACGACAATCGATTCCTCGGATACGGTTGAGACGGTGAATGGGTTCCCCTGCCGTATGAAAAGCTGCCGGTCGGTCACGACCAATTCAGATAATTCAAAAGAGGAACTCATCTTTTCTTATAAACTGTGGTACTGCTCGGAAGTACCCGGGGCGGATATCTATCACAAATATCAGTCGGAATTTAATCGGCTGACCGGATTTGATGACGACCTGGCTCTGGCGGATCTGGCCAAAGCAATGGGTGCTATAGGGGTACCGTTAACCGAAATCACAAAAATGAATTTCCGGGCCGAGGGGATACCGATAAAGACGGTTATGGATTTTATGATGTCGCCGCCGGATACATCCGAAAGTGAGGGTAAGGCGGACAGTTTGGATATATCCGGGATGGATGATGACCAGAGTGAGAACAGGATGGTACAGATGGCCTCCTTCTTCAAATCAATGATGAAACCGGATGAAAACGGCATGTGGAAAGTAATGTCAAACTGTGTCGAGTATCTCGGTATCAGCGTAGAAAATTCAAACGACAGTCTTTTCGCGCCGCCGCCGGGCTGCGAGGAGTGATATCATTATCCCACCGGTTTAGCCCGGAAATATATATTTATCAAATGCCAGGGTGATGATTGAGGCGCCAATAGATGCGGTGATCCCGGTTAGAAGCATTAACATAATAATTCTTGGGAAAGTTCGCTTCTCTTTGGGAATCCAGGTGGTGCCGCTTGATATGGCCATCAGGGCCCCGCCAATAAACCAGGGCAGCCATACATTGCCGATAATTCTCTCGAGAAAAATGGCAATCATGACTGCCACACTAATCCCGGCTACGGAAATTAGAAAATTCTTATCGATAATCATTCCTGCCTTAATACGAATCAGGATAATTTATGGATGACAAAGTAGGCCAAAGTGGTCACGACTCCCGTGACAACGAGCGAAAGGACGACATTTAACGCTGTCCTTTTTTCAGCAGAAACCATAAAGATTTGGCCGCTTAGCCCTATCATCAATCCCCCAAGGAACCAACCCTGATATGGCAACCCATACCGATCCGCAAGCAATGAAGCGACAATCACGCTTACCATTACCCCCAAAGCGAAGTACAAATGTTTAAGTTTCACTTAACCTCCAATCAAGAGTAAATATTTATTGATAAAAATAATCCATATTTAATAGACCGCATCAACTGCGATGATCTGTTCTTTCTCATAACACCGCCCGATAAATACAATCGGGATGTAGAAAGCAAATGCCATGATTGAAATTAAGGCAATATGCTCAACCTGGGTA
>JBFMFJ010000491.1:0-2562 GCA_040752235.1 Candidatus Zixiibacteriota bacterium
AATGCCACCTGCCCTTTGAGCTCCATCACATACTCCTTTCCGGTTTATTCTATTTCAAAACAATAATTATTTGTTTTACACATTTATTATCAGGAATTTTGAACTGGATGTCAATTTCCTTCAGGGGAGACAAAATCGATAAAAAAAGGCAGCCCGAAAGCTGCCTTGAATAATAATTTCAATGTTTACTTTTGAACCAATGTTGCCAATCCTTTGGACATAAATCTTCTCGGAAGATTCTCCGGTTTGCCCGAATATAGAAGGAAAGATATTTCAAAAGGTATTCCCTTCCTGAGGGAAATGTCAAAAACATTCACTATCGAAGTTCCCTGATACACTTTCTCAAAACCGCCTTCGGAAAGTGAAATTGTAAAGATCGGCACCTGCCAGACTTCCCCTTCGCGGTCAGGCATTACTGCAATAGTCATTTTGTTCCATTCATCATTAAGAATCGCCGAGGTGAATCCTTTGTGTGAGTTGATCGCATCGAGATAGCTGTTTTCAGGTTTGACGCCTCCGAATGTTATATAGCGGTCGTGAGCATGCCCTGCCAGCAGGTTGAAATTATTCTCTACGGCAAATCGAAGCCCTCCGATATCTTCCCGGTCGGCGGTCAGACCGTAATTGACGCTGATAACATCAGAATCCTTCTCAAAATAGTAACTCTTGGTGATGGTCAACGGCTTGATACCATCCTCACGCCAGATATGTCCGTTTCTTTTCAGCCGGACCGATCCGGCATCGCCGCCGCCCGTGTATTGCCACGGCTCCAGCACGAAATCGCCATCATCGCCGAACTTGCCGGTGGCGAACTTATGAATATCGGTATCAGGTTTCAGGAAATGATCGACAAAGCATCGCCGCAAATACCAATCCTCCGCCAGCAATTTATCCAGCCCGGTTTCCTTGGTCAGGACCAGGTCATGAATCGATTCTGTTTCCTTACTTTCAGTTGTATCGCTGTCGAGTTTTGCCATGGCCAGCTTTCGGTGATACCCTTCCAATCTTCTGGTCAGCGTATCGGTAATCGAAAAGGCCGCTTCGCGGTTATCCAGTTCGACCAGGGTCCCGCCGCGCGATGGTTTTATAACCCCGTAAAATTTATTAGTGGTGACTACAACCTCGCTGTGCCCATCGCTGTCATAATCGACCGTGGTTTTCTGAACTTCTTCAAGTTTGGAGGTCAGCAGATTTTCCGCCGAAATGATATTGCTGTATATGGCGTTTCTTATATGTGCCAGGTACAGACCGCCGAAAACACCATGCCAGTATGGGCAGTTGCACTGAGCGGCATACAGATGATGTTTCGCCTGGTCATACAGATCATGCCGGGTCGGATTCTGTTTGATAAACTGCTCCAGTTTATTCGAGACATACAGCATCCGCTTGTGCATCAAATTAACTTCCTCATACTTGGCCAGGAAACTGCGCCAGTGCCCGCCTCTGACAAAACGGCCATAGCGCTCCAGCTTGCCCGTCTCCTTGAGCCAGGTCTCAAACTCTTCGTACTCGACAAAGGCTTTCGCCGGAAGCGACCAGTGCAGCATCTCGGCATATGACGCTGTAGGCAGATAGATCCTCCCGACCGGTTTGGTGAGCGCCGCCTGACCCAGGGTGATGACATCGAGCCAGTCCGAGTTATTCGACAATGCCGTGAAAAACTTTTCCAGCCAGCCTTCCGTGTAACAGTGCTGATGTGTCTTGGGCCAGACGCCGAATTTCTCGCCGTCATCGGCATAAACCGCCAGACCATCCGGATTTTTCTCGGCCTGCCGCTTTAACTCATCCATCACTTTTTCAACCGTGCCGAATGGAATCAAATAACGAAGTTTCTTCTGTATCGGCAGCAGCTTGACAATCGCGCCTTCCTCCTCGGTCAGAAAGACACCTTTCAAGTCAGCCTGTTCCATCCCCGTGTAGATAAAATGCGTGTCGTCTATCGGAAGATAATCGACGCCTGCTTTCTTAAGTGCTTTCGGAAGATGCGGCTCCCAGACTCTTTCGGTGAGCCACAATCCGGTCGGATCGACACCGAATTGCCCGTACAAATAGCGGCTGAGCATTTCTATCTGTCCCTGCTTGTCGCGGTCTGGAATCATGGGCAGAATCGGCTCATAAAAACCGCCCGTCATCAATTCCAGCCGCTCATCATAAATCAGCTTCTGGACCAGATCGAAATATTTTATATCCTTTTCACCCTGCCAGGTCCATAATATCCCCGACTGATGAAGCGACATTTTAAGTTTATCGAATTTCTCGAATAATTCCAGGAAAGGTTTGTATGCAAGTTTGTGGGCCTGATCAAAAACCGAATCAAAATTTCCTATCGGCTGGTGATTATGAATTCCTATGGCCAGCTTGAATTTTTCCATTAAAACAACTCCACTTTCAAATCAATATATTTGCCGGGATTTTCCCTGATATCGTTTATCAAAGCATCGAGATTGGAGGCCGTCTTTCTCAGGTCGTCATACAATCTCCGGTCATCGACCAGCATCTGAATCGTGCCGTCCCCATTGTTGAGGTTGTCCGCGAATTCGCGGGCCGCTTTCGACATCTGCT
>JBFMFJ010000492.1:0-2554 GCA_040752235.1 Candidatus Zixiibacteriota bacterium
GAGGATAAAGTTATCGTTGGCCGGAGGGCCGGGGGATTTCTCGGGATCAATTCGATAACCGATTTCGCGGCGGTGCTGGGTGCGATATCGACGGCCGTATTGCTGTATGACGCCCTGAGCACCAGCGGTAATTAGACAGCATAATAATGGTTATATAAAAGCATGAAAGCGACAGGAAATCCGAGCGCAGAAGGAGAAAAATAAAAAATGGAATCCTATTGCCTTAATAGCCGGATTGTCGAGGATGACAAAGAGTTTTTAATACAGACGACCAATGATATAAAGCTGGGTGTCATCAAGGCCAATCTATTCGTGGACGGGGAATTGCTCGATGCCAGCATTCTCCCGCATGCCGAGGATGTCAGTGAGGAAGAGGTTCTCAATCTCGTCAAATCGGCCCACGCCGAAAAGAAGACGGAACTCGAGTATCTGCTCAAAAGTTTTAAGGAGATACTCGAGAAAGGGCGCCCCGAGCAGATGTATCACCTGGGAACGGCCTTGTTCTGCAAAAGAATGTACAATGAAGCGCGGCGGCTGTTCCGGGCCGCGACCAAGATTAAGCATGATTATCACGAGGCGTATTTCTTCCTCTGCCAATCCGAGAATTCCCTGGGGCACACCGATGATGCCATCAATGCCGGCACCAAAGCGGTTGAGTTGAAACCCAGTTATGCCGATTATCGCAATGCGCTGGGCGAGGCATATCTCGAGGCCAACTCATGCAAACGGGCGCTGATTGAATTCGAGGAAGCCATCAAGAAGAATGTGTACTATGCGGACGCCTATTTCAATCTGGCCCTGGCTTATATTCTCAATGCGGTCAGGAAGGAAGATTTCAGCATGTCGTCTGATCTGACAAACCGGTGCCTGGATCTTTTCAAGAAGGCGGTGCTGATCAATCCGGAGTATCAAATTGGCGGTTACAATGAAGCCATGGCGGCGCTTGCACGTAACGATCTCAAGCGCTGCTATTATCTGTTCAGGGGCGTCCGTGAAGAGAAGAAGGAGAAGCAGCGGCAGGAGAAGGCGGCGTACTTTAACCGTTTCCTGATTTATACCGACTGGCTTTCGGAGGCGGATATCGAAGAACGCATTACTTTCCTTGAACGAGAAATCGATAAGAATCCTGATTTTGTTGATCTGTACTACGAGCTTGGCGTATGCTATTTGTATCAGTCCAAATTTGCATGGCAGAAGGGCATGGATCACTTCCGGCAGGCGCTGGGTATTAACAAGGATTTGAAGAAAGCTCAGCGGGCGCTGGAACTTTCGAAGGAATATAATGTTAAATTGGCTGACGCTGTGTCGGATATAGTCGGCAAGGGGACCTTTTAGGAGCAGGATTTGACCAAAAAAAGCCCAAATTTGTCAATAATCGAGTATTTCGATCCTGAGTCGCCGGAATCGACCGAATTTCGAAGAGTCCTGTACAATCTGAACGGGATTCAATCCGGCGGGGCCAAAAAGGCCGTTTTGATAACATCGGCGATGCTTTCCGAGGGGAAGTCGATTGTCTCGGCATACCTGGCCATGACCTCAGCCCGTTTTAAAAACCGCAAGACGCTTCTGATGGATTTCGATTTGCGCCGCCCGATGGTTCACAAACTTTTCGCAGTTCCGCTTGAAAACGGCATTTCCGATATCCTGTCCAAGGGTATAGCCACGCGCAATGTCGTCAAGAAAACGGCTATTGATAATCTCGATTTGCTGACGGCCGGTAAAATAATGCCCAATCCTTCGGAACTGTTCAACGGCCCCGCGATTCATCGCGTTATTGAAGAAATGAAATTTTATTATGATCTGATATTGGTTGATTCGCCGCCGCTGCTTCCGGTGATGGACCCGATGATTTTGCTGGAAGAACTAGACGGCGCCATACTTGTTATCAAAGCCGGTTCGACGCAGAAGGATATTGTCGCCCGGGCCCGCGATATTCTGGCTACCCAGAAAAATAAGGTCGCCGGCGTAGTCGTCAATAATCTCGACCAGACCCTGCCGTATCATTATAACTATGACTATTACGGTTATCATTATCGCCCCGTCAGCAAAAAGTAGTTGTCAGCCATAGAAGGTTCTCCTGAGTCATGAAAAATATTCTAACAGTCGACCTTGAAGATTGGTTTGTTGTCGAGAATCTAAAAGCCAACATCAAATTCGAAGAGTGGAATGAGTTGTCGGACCGGGTGGTCGACAATACCAATCGGCTGCTTGAGTTATTCGATTACTATAATGTCAGCGCCACTTTCTTTGTTCTCGGCTGGATTGCGGAGAAACATCCCCGATTGATAAACAGAGTCTCAGCAATGGGGCATGAGGTCGCCTGCCACAGTTACAGGCATGATCGAGTCGATAATCTGTCCGAGAAACAATTCCGCGAAGATACGCTCCGGGCAGTAGCAGCCATCGAGAAAGCCTGCGGCATCACGCCGGTGGGCTATCGCGCCCCGAGCTGGTCGATCAATTCCAGGGTCAAATGGGCCTATGAAGAACTGGCCGATATGGGATTTTTATATGACTCTTCGATGTATCCGATAAAGCATGATATATACGGCGA
>JBFMFJ010000493.1:0-2544 GCA_040752235.1 Candidatus Zixiibacteriota bacterium
GTAGCGTTAGACTGAGCTTCCCCTAATGTTCGGATTATATAAAACAGGATATAATTTGTCAAGTTAATTTTTTATAATCTTGATTTCTTTTTGAAATAAAACCGCCCGGATGGATCCGGGCGGTTCAGATAGGAATGGGTCCGGAGGCCTTGCACCCCCGAAAGTAGCAAAACGAGAAAATGAATTTCTATATGCGCTTAATTGGTTCCCTGCAAATATGTTACAATAAGGCTTCTGACTTCGGGCGACAGCGCGGCCGGATCCGGATGATTCTCCAAAAATGTCGCCCATTCATCGGCCTTTTTTTGATCCGGCTTCGGCAAAACATGACACGCCCGGCAATTGGCACGGAAAAGCCGTTCCCCCTCACTCATTCGGGATTGTTTGAAGGACGGGCGGGTGCAGGCCGCTCCAATAATTAACAAAATAGGAATAATCGTTATAATTTTTTTCATCATAAACCGACACCCATTAAAAATCTCACTCTGGCGTCATCCGAATCATCATTCAAACCTATAGCGGCGCCAAAGGTGTACCACCAGTCCCCGGAAGCCAAGGAGACAGTCGGGCCCAGATAGCTTGATGTCTCGGTCTCGTCGTCTTCAAATTCAAAACGGGAGGTTGATTCAAGTCCGGCAATCAATTTCGGGTGAAATTGCCAGGATATTCCGGCATCAATACCCAGCTCATGCTCGACATCGGGAGCCCAGAACAACTCATAAACGGGATTGACGGAAATATTGAATTTATTTTCGGTTCGGGCAAGAATCAGCTTGGCTTCCAGCTTGTTAGGCGCCTTCAAATTAGTTTTCCTATTATATTCAAGATAAATGAGAGGATCCATCCAGTACTGGCCTTCTTCACCAATCCGATAACGGAGTCGGACCTGGGCGGCATCCCATTTAAAAGATGCGCCTTCCGGCTGATTGAATATCTGGTAGACCGCAAAGTCCATCCTGTCGGTTAATCCCTGTTCCAGTTCTATTCGGTATTCCCATTCATCGTTCTCCCGCAATTTGGTCGTTTGATAAAATTCAAGCTCAGTTTTGTCCTGCGGCATTGTATAGTACTGGTAGGTCCAGACATAATTCCGCCGGTCGGCCGAGGCGGAAGAAGAAAGAATTAAAATTGACAGCATTATTAACAAAGCCCCCTTTGTCATAGCACAGTCCTTTCATATTATAGATAATAATAGTCCATATATTTTCCTCGCGACGGAGTTTAATGCCTAAATTGGCGATTGTCAAGATGCCGATGAAAAAAAGTTTGAATATTCTAACATTATTATCGTCAGAGATTTTTGATTTCAATTCAAGTCTTTCGCGATGACAACCCTGGAATAAGCAACCTCAATTCCTACTCAATGCCGGCCTTTTTCAATATTTCCAGCATTTCGGAGTCATCTTTATTGGCCACTTTCATTATTGACTCCCCCAGACTATTCTGGAATTTGACATCCGCCCCGGATTCAATCAGAAATTTGACCACATCTTTGTGGCCGTATTTCACGGCATCCATCAAAACCGTCGTATAGCCGTTATCAAAAATCATATTTACATTTGCTCCGGCTTCGACCAGCACCTTAATTATATCCATTTTCCCATATTGGACAGCCACCAGAAGCGCCGAACTTCCGGTTTCGGTGACCTTATTCACATCCGCCCCGGCCTCGATAAGAAGTTTAACGGCATCGATTTTACCGTACAGGGCCGCCATCAGAAGCGGCGTGTAGCCATCGCCCGAACTAAAATTGACATCGATTCCGTTGGCAAGATGTTTCTTGATAACGGCCAGATTTCCCATCCCGGCGGCATTGACAATATCGAGATCGGAGTTCGGGTCGGAGGCTTCCTTCTCTCCGAAAAGAGAAAATTCGGCCGGTGTTTCGAAAAGAGCTTTTTTAATTTCACCTTTCTTAATATTGGCCATCTCCGCCCAATAATTCTTATCTATCAAATTTTCAATCTTGACCGGAAATTCAAGATCTTTGGACTGCCAGACAATCATCATATCCTGACCGTCTTTGCTGTATTGCAGCTTATCGCATTCCATGCCGGCAACTGTCTCGGCGCCAAGATTTTTTTCAGTCGCAATGGATTTGGCATATATGGCGCTCTGGAACGGATCATTCATCAGGCTCATCATATCCTGACTGCCGATTTCCCGATATTCTTTGGCAGCCGGGTCGAAGACCCTGGTTATTCCAACGGTTTGATCGACAATAATAAAAAGCGGCAATCCTTTCTGAACCACATCAATCCGATAAAAATCCCCGCTCACCTTGATTGTGCCGATCAGGGTGTCACCGCCAGATTTCATAGTCAAATCGGCGCTGAAGGGCCCGGCGGCAAATACACTGCCTGCCGAAAGCACTATCACCAGCGCGATGACAATTGTTAATGTTGTGGATGATTTCCCGTACATAGTCACTCCTTTCCACACCCGGCCGGATGCAAATGATTATTTTTGAGATAGCCCTGGATGATTTTAAGCCAAAGTAGGAAACATCCATCCAATGGTCAATTATAAAAATATTGGAGAGGC
>JBFMFJ010000494.1:0-2539 GCA_040752235.1 Candidatus Zixiibacteriota bacterium
ACTGGAAATACTCCCGCGCCAGATACAGCATGGCCGACCGCTCGCCGTCGTCATAGATACCTGATTTCGCCGCCAGATACCGGGTCACCGCCAGTTCATAGCGGGATTTAATCATGGTATATATATCGCAGGCCTTCTTTAACCACTCGCGGCATCCCTGTTTGTTGCCTTTCTTCCGATCGAGAAGGGCAAAAACACGATAGCATCCGGCGATCTCGACCCGCTCATTGATTTTCTCGGCCACCACCAGCGCCTCGCGGGCGGCGGTTTCGGCCAGGTCGAATTTGCCCAGTCCGACATAGGCATCGGCCAGAAGCCGCTTGCTTTGCGAAATCAGGGCCGATTGAGGGGCGATTTTCATAGAGAGCTCGATACCGGTTTTGAGTGTTTCGACCGCCTTTTGATATTGCTCATCGAGATTATAAATCCATCCGAGGTATTCATAATATTGGGCTTTTTCGCGTTTGTAGTCATCGGGGAATTCGGTGGTTTTCGAGATCAACTGAAGCGCCTTCTTAATATCCCCCTGCAGGGCGGTGGCCATGGCGAAGGTCAAATAATATTGATATTTATGATTTGTGCGCAGTGACGCTAGGTTTTCAGAAATATCGCAATGTAGCTTAAGTGATTTATGCAAATGACCGCACATAAAAAGAATTGAGGCGAGATTCCTTTTCAGTGCATAGACTTTTTCCATATGCTCCAATTTATCATTTATTTCTATACACCTTTCAATATTATGGATTGCCTCGTCTACTGCACCATCAAGAAATTGCACGAAAGCAAGACGGTTTAATACATGAGAACATCCCTCAAAGTTATCCATCCTTTTGTAAGACGCGTACGCTTCAATAAGAATCTCACGAGCCTCGGAATTCTTCCCAAGACATATAAATAACCAACCCTGAAGAAGCTTGGCTTTTGCAAATCCATTATTATCACTGCTGAATTTATAATAATCTATGGCTTTTGTAAGAATATCGAGGATATTGTAATCGCCCAAATTGAGTGAGGCCTCCGAAAAAATAAGACAATAGTGTGCCAATTCAGTTGGATTTAGATCTTCTTTAGTTATCCTTTGGAGTTCCGAAATAACATTATCAAAATCTCTTTTCTTAAGAAAATCCTCAGCTGCAATGAATGTACTTGATTTAATCTGCTTCATTTCTGCCTGGCATTTGAATTATGTTAATAACCATTGCTGAATACGGCAATATGATAATAACATCAAACAAATCATTAATTGGATTTTCATAGCTATCCGAACTGGATAGATCCTGTTGCTCTATAGGCATTATATCGCCATTATCAGGAACCCCAATTGACTCAATCCCACTCCATGGGGTTTCCAGAGATTGACCATCGTCCCGGACTACCATCCCCGGAGGATTCCAGGCGAATACAATGGACGGAAATGTCGCCAATATAAAGGCGGCAAATATTACAATAACTATTGTCTTTTTCATAACCTCCACCCCACATGCCTTAGGGTTATATTGATTGATGCTTCTAAATAGTGAGGTTTATTTATTAAATCATAGCGCCTCGATTTTGTATTCCATGCCGTTAATCGCTTTATGAAACCTCCGCCCCATAAAACAGGGGGCTATAATGAATGACCGGCATTAATGAATTCAATTTTGTTTAAAACTTTCCACCTCTGGGTTTGTGAGGCTGACCCACTGATGATATTGATGAAAATCTAAGATCGGAAATGTCGATGATGTCTTTGGCCGGGGGCTGCCTCAAACCTATTGCCCATATCCCCAGTTACTTATAAAAACGAAAACAAACGGCACTTTGTCAAGAAAAAAATTCAGCCGATATCACTTAAATAATTGAAAGCCTTTGCGTTTTATAAAATTACGATTAAAGGGTATGCGCCCAGTCGCTATTAATAAACGATTGAAATCCGGATATGTTGCCCAAAAGATGGCACAAAAACACATCGTGGTCACAATAAGCTATTATTTTATAATGGATTAGCATTATGACGTTGGGAGCAAGGTGTTCGTGAAGATATAAAAGGGACTGAAGCACTATAAAAATAATTCTTTTAGCTTACTCCCATTATTAATAAGAGCCGTTGAGTTCCCGCCAAAAGCGACTTTGCCATGCTTTAGTGAATAGACTTTGTCGCAAATTTTTAATACTTCTTTGACTTTTTGTTCGACAATCAGGACTGAAATATTTAATTCTTTATTAACTTCGACAATTTTACCAAAAATTTGCTTTATCAATTTTGGTGATAGACCCAATGACGGCTCATCCAATAAAAGAAGCTTGGGTTTTTGAATCAATGCCCGCGAAAGCGCCAATTGTTGTTGCTGGCCTCCTGATAATTTCCCGGAATTGTCATTTAGACGGCTTCGTAACTCAGGGAATAACTCCAATACATGTTCGATTCTTTGCGAGGCCTCAAAATGGGGCATTTTATAAGCGCCGATTTTCAGATTTTCCATAACACTCAATTCATCAAAAACACGGTTGGCTTGAGCCAAAAAGGAAATTCCTCTTGAAACATTTTTGGCCGGCGTAT
>JBFMFJ010000495.1:0-2518 GCA_040752235.1 Candidatus Zixiibacteriota bacterium
GCCGATAGTTTATAATCCCGGTCGTATTGTCGCCGCTTTTCTCCCATTCCGGACACCTCCTTAACTAAAATAAGTATAATCTATGCTTAATTCAGTGTCCACTCTTTTGGGGGAACCTCAGTTCCGAGAGAATGAGCTGCAGCGAATGAACGAGAAAACCGACATCGAAATCTATACTCGATTCTTGACAAGACGCACTAATCAATTATATTGAAATCAGCCGGACAGTTATATGTCGGCTTCAAACAGAGTCATAAGGTCTTCCGTCGGAGGGAAATAAAATGAAATTTGTTATAATCCTTATTTGGGCGCTTTGGCTATTATTTTATCTTTTCGGCTCTTTATCAGCAACCGTAATCCACGTCCCGGATGATCAGCCTACGATTCAGGCGGGGATTAATGCGGCGAGTAACGGGGATACGGTGTTAGTTGCCGACGGTACATATACAGGTGCTGGAAATCGTGATATTGATTTTCTTGGCAAGGCTATTGTTTTGAAATCCGAGAATGGACCAATGTTTACCGCGATTGACTGTCAGGGAAGCCCGGGTAGTCCCCAGCGGGGTCTTTTCTTTCATTCTGCAGAGGATTCCACGACAATCATAGAAGGGATAAAAATAATTAATGGATGTAGTCCCGAATACGAAATTGAAGATCAAATCTACGCCGGTGGCGCTATGTTATGCATTAATAATTCATCACCTCTTTTGATAAATTGTATATTCGAGAATAATACCGCGAGAGGTCCTGAGTTTTCTGGTTATTTTTGTGCTGGCGGTGCAATTGGATGTTTTGACAAATCTTCACCAATATTCATAGGAACTGATTTCTTTGATAATATTGTATTTACTGATGATGGAATTGTCGCAGGAGGGGCAATATTTATTGATGACTCGAGTAATCTTTGCTGCAAGAACTGCAATTTCATTAGCAATAAGGCCACCGAAAATGACAGTATTACAGGAATAGCCTATGGCGGTGCCATATACGCACAAAGATCAAATATTATAATTGAAAACTGCATGTTTGAGAGTAATTCAGTCGAATTCTCATATCAAGGAATCATTCACGACAATTTTGGATATGGCGGTGCTATTACCTTGGTTGGCGCAGATTCGTTAATTTGTAACAATTGTAAATTCGAATCTAGTTCAATAATCGACAATCCGCTGAACGCTGGGGTGGAGCTATATTCTCCTTTAACACAATATCAAGCAAATATAGTCGGTGCCTTTTTATAAGCAATTTTGCAGAAAAGACAGGCGCAGTGGTAATTCGTGGCTCCTTAAATGAGGAAACCAATATTAATCAATGCACATTTTCGGATAACGCTGATATCGGATACGCAGCTCATCTTGAATTGGAAAATACAAATGGAATCAACCTAACAAATAATATCTTTTCATATGGCAGAGGTGGGGTCGCAATAAATTGTTATGAAAGTCTGAGTAATAATGATCCAATAATTAATTGTTGCGATATATATGGTAATTCCGGTGGGGATTGGGTTGGATGTATAGCTGGCCAATTGAACTTTAATGGAAATTTCTCTTCCAATCCGCGTTTTTGCGATAGGACCAATGGTGATTTAACATTAGCAGGTAATTCACCATGTTTACCCGAAAATAATAGTTGTGGTGTATTCATTGGGGCCTTGGATTATGGCTGCAATTATCTATGCGGCGATGTTGATGATAATGGCTTTGTCAATCTCTTAGATATTACTCATTTAATAAACTATCTATATCGCTATGGTCCGCCACCCTCGGATGCACAAATGGGTGATGTAAATTCCTCCGGATCATTAAATCTTTTGGATGTAACATATTTAATAAATTATTTATATAGGGGCGGACCAGAACCCGATTGTGGGGAAGAAACAGGGACCGTTATAGATATTGACAGCAATGTTTATCAAACAGTATTGATCAGTAATCAGTGCTGGATGGTGGAGAATCCGAAAGTGACCCTTTATCGCAATGGCGACCCGATTCCCAATGTAACCGATGGCGACACCTGGTCTGGCCTATTTACCGGAGCCTATTGTGAATACAATAATGATCCTGACAATGTGGCCACCTATGGCAGGTTATATAACTGGTATGCAGTAGATGACAGCCGCAACATTGCCCCTGAAGGCTGGCATATACCGACAGATGCGGAGTGGAAGCAACTGGAGATGTATCTTGGGATGAGTCAGGCTGAAGCAGATGACATCGGTATGCGAGGCACTGATAAAGGCGGAAAGCTAAAAGAAGCAGGGTTAACGCATTGGAGCAGTCCGAATACCGGTGCCACGAACGAAAGTGGTTTCACCGCACTTCCCGGCAGCGGTCGTAGCGGCAACGACGAGTACTACGCCCTTATGGGCTTCTGCGCTTTTTTCTGGTCTTCGACGGGATACTTTGATTACGCCGCCTGGCACCGGAGCCCGCACTACGATTTAACGGGAGTCTTCCGCAGCCTTGATGATAACCCGGACGGGTTTTCTATTCGTTGTATCCAGGATCAGTTGACT
>JBFMFJ010000496.1:0-2510 GCA_040752235.1 Candidatus Zixiibacteriota bacterium
GGCCATTTTGACCGCGTGGGGTTATGAGATATAATATAATCGGGCGACAACTATAAAAACGCCCGGCCCTTATGATATCAATATTGAATCGGCCCTGCTTGATTTCGATTCACGGTTTAATTCCTATTATGGCAGTGCGATCCTGGCGCCGGACAAGGCCGGCTCCATATATCCGGCGCTAAAGTACCGTCGGCGGGAGGCGGAATATGATACTTCGGGCATTAAGCAGGACGGAGAAAATGATGCTTATGGCATCGCCGTCAATTACGATATCGCAGATAAAGACAATATTACAGCCGGATATAATCATGATAGACGAAAGAATATGTACTATGGCACCCCGCGCGGAACAACCGAAAAAACATATAGTGTCGTCTACAGTCACGTTTCGGCCCGGATCGAGCTGGAAAGGTATATTGAAGACACTCTGATGACGGACTGGATGAATATTTTGACACGCAACCAGGGGACAATGGTACTGCCGGGAAGGATCGGCGATATCAATGGTGAGGTATATCTGACGGCGCGGCGTCTTAAACAGGGTGATCTGACTGAAAATCAATTTATGGCGCGAATAAGGGGGACCTATTCTCCCGTCAAGCGTAATCTCGTAGTCAGCGCTTCCTATGCGCTTTCCGATGAGAACAGGTATGAACGCGGAGTTCGCTATATCGAGGTGGAATCCGGGCAGGGGCAATATATCCTTGTCGATGGTCAGTACATTCCTGATGCGGACGGGAATTATATTGAAGTGGAGGAAATCCATTCCACCCAGGCGCAGGTAAGCAAAGGCGAAAAGTCGTTTCAGTTGTTCTATAACCCGGAAGGAGTGTATCTGAAACTGGCCGCCAACAATACCGAGGATCTGCTTGACTCCGGAAAAAGAACCCTGTTGTGGCTGCTGCCGTATTATTCCGATGGTGATCAACCATACCTGCTTCGCCAACTGAATTACCAGGCTGAGGCCAAACTGATGCACTACGCCGATTACTATCTATTCAATCTGTCATCATCATATAATTTCGAAAGTCGTCAGATCGGCGGTTCCGATTTCGAAAAATCCGAATCGGTAATCAAAGGCGCCATGAATGAAGCCGCCGGCGGCTGGAGGTTTATCGAGGAAGGATCTTATTTTAGTTATAAGCATGATAGCTATTATTCCTCGCCGGACAATATTGACGGCTTTATGATTCAAATGAATGTCATCCGGATTTTCACCGGCGGTCAGATCAATGGATGGAGCGCATACCGCTATGCCGAAGATGAAAACAGCGCCAGGAGCCGGCAGTACATTATCGGCGTCAATCCGAGATTACGCTTGATCGCGGGCGGGGAGACTTCATTCAAATTGGAGGGATACCGGCAGGAGATTCGGTCGACGGGGTTTATTTCCTATCGATTGATAGATAATAAGTACGGCGGCAAAGGCCTGGTCTGGTCGATTCGCTCCGATTATAAAATCAAAAAAGATTTGCGCATAAACATATCCTTCAGCGGACGGCACTCCGATGACAGAAAATCGAGAATCACGGGACGGGGGGAGGTCATTGCGAGTTTTTAGATTTACCATACTGTTTTGCCTGATAACGGCCTCCGTATTCGCGGATGATGTCAGGATAACGTTTGTCGATGGTGATGCGGCATGGAAAAGAATGGCGCAAAATTACACTCGCAGCGTGAGGAATCCCGAAGATTCCCTCCCTCTGTTCCTGACGGAGCAGGGATTTCTTGACAACGAAATTACGGCTTCTCAGGAAAAAGACCTGAAAACTCTGAATGTTCGATTCGGCAGGAGATATCTTATCGGGGCAATTTTTATCGAGGGAGACAGGGCCGACACATTTAATGTCAACCAGCCTTTCTCGAATGACATTATAAATGATAGTATGAATGAATATCTCCGGCGTTATCAGAACGGTGGCAGATATTATGCCTCGATGGTGCCTGTCCGTTTTGAAAAGCATGACGGTGAAATAGATATCTATATGAGACTGGCCGAGGGCCCGGTGGTTCATATTTCGGAGATCGAACTGGTTGGGCTTAAGAGAACCGATAAGGATTTTATAAAAAAGCTGACCGGAATAAACCGCGGCGACATCATTTCTGCGAATAAAATCGAAAAATCTCAGGACAATTTCCGCAGCCTTGAATTTGTTGGCTTGACCGGTTCGCCTGAAATAATTCCGAATGCCGGTTATGAAACCGTCCGTGTCCGATACAACCTGATGGAAAAGCAGCAGTTTTATTTTGAAGGAGCGGCCGGGTATATTCCGGAAGACGACGGCTATTATGTCTGGTACCTGGATTTAAGAGGAAGAAATCTTTTCGGCCGAGGTCAGAAGGCCGGTTTGCTGGCGGATTCCCGGGAAAAAGATAAATCCATATTTCGCGTTTACTATGGCCAGCCGCTTTTAATACTTGGAATGGGAAATGTCTTAATGAGCGTTCGGATTCGGGACTATCGTGACCAATTCTATGAATTCGGTGTCACCGCCGCCTATGAGCTTGCG
>JBFMFJ010000497.1:0-2494 GCA_040752235.1 Candidatus Zixiibacteriota bacterium
GTATAGCCCCGGCAGCACATTTTTAATGATAAAATTTGTGTGACCTAATCCGATGTTCTTTTGCAGGCAGACTTGCTTCCATCAGGCGAAAGAGTATTAAATTCAATGACCTGGCCGGAGCTGTCTTTCACGAACTCGATCCTGGCATCACCCCAATCGCGAAATTCAAAAAGCGTTTCGGTCATCGGGTAAAGCATGAAGGTGGATTTGTCATTGCGCTGGTAAAAGATATGATTTTCCTTATAGATGATGGCTCTTTCGCCATAATTGCCGGCGTATTTTTGTAATACAGCTTCATCGAGTACAACAGGGTTTTTATGCGCATTGATGCCTGCTATGGCCCAGTCGATTTTGTTGCGCTTTTTCGCATCTTCAGTTTTTGATTTTTGGTTTTCCAGGGCTTTAAGATATGCGAAATCAAAACTCTCCTCGAACGGTACCTGGAAATCGGGAATAATGCCGACTCCTTCCCAGCCGGTGCCGGTGATAGAATTTACCGAATAGGCATTAGGGATATCGAGAGAGACATGCAAATCGAGAAAGAAGAACATCTCGATCGGATGCCCGCCGCCGCGTGTTTTTTCGCCGATGATGGTTGCCCTTTTGCTGGCCTGCATGGCATAAGCGAAATCTTCGGCGGCCGAGAAGGTGGCATAACCGGTGATAACGTACAAATCCTTGTCATAAAACGGTTCGGCGTTGGGCACAGGAAAGGACCAGTACTGCTCGACCGAGTCGGTTTTGCGGATATAGGCATCATTGAGGCGGGTGCGCTCTTTGAAAAAATAGCTGGCCAGAAAGGCGACAACATTACCATCGCCGCCGCCGTTCTTACGCAGGTCGATAATGATGGCATCGCAGCCGGCCAGAAGCGTCATGGCGGCGGCCGTGACATTGTAATCATCTTTGGAGATAAGGAAATCGCGCAGGTCGAGATAGCCGATGTTGCCGTCGAGAATTTCGACCCGCCGGAAACCATGGTTGTCCGCCAGCTCGGAACCGAGGTTCTTTTCATAATAGTCTTTGGCTTCCTGATTGGATTTGAATCTGCTGCAGAATTCATCGGACAGAGTGAATATTCTCAAATGCCGGTCGTTTCCGATTTCATAGAATTCAGTTTTTAACTGCTCTACAAATGGCTGGAGTTCGTTAAATTTATCGTATTCGCCTTTTTTAAGATTGTCTTTAAGTTGCTTTTCGAGCTTTTTGGCGACATCGGGGAAAATGTAGATTTCATTGACCCTGGCGGTGACTGAATCGATTATTTCGGCTTTGATTTTGTTGTCGATTTTGATTGCATCATCAGCCTTGCCTGACTCTCTTGTTGCCATAGTTAACCCCATCAATACAAAAATAATTGTGAATATTCTTGTGGCTGTCTGGCGGTATGACATAAATGCCTCCCTGTTATTTTATTAATGACCGGAATATTTTTTATAACGGTCATAAAATTCCTCTTTATCCAGAAGAGATTCGATTTCATCGATAAGATCGAGAAGATTGTATTCGGCTTCATCGAGAAGCGCCCCGGCCGTTTTGGCGATTTTATTCCAGATCGGTTCGAGTTTTTTGGCGAGGTTTATTCCCTTCGACGTCAGTGCCAGCAGTCGTTTGCGTTCATCGGATTTATCTTTTTTTGAGGTGATCAGGCCGCGTTTGGTCATCAGCCGGGCAATATGGATAATATTCGGGTGCGTATAATTCAGGGCGGCGGCGATTTCCATGACCGGGGTCGGCGCTTTGGTTTTCAGAAAATAGAGCACCGGGAACCAGTGGGGATCGAATTCGATATCGAGTTCTTTGTAAATTCGAGCGACATCGCGATTGAGGCGGTCATTGAACCGCCGCAGGCGGCTGCCAAGAGCCAGCAGGCCGAGTTCTCTGATAAAGTCATTATTTTCATTCATGGTCGTTCCCTATAATATTAGGTAAACATTTACGTAAATATATACATAAATCCCTATGGAAATGTTTCAAGAAATATTTTGAAAAAAGTGAGACGATTTGCAGGCATTATACTTAGTTGTGGCATATTGCGTTACGGCATTCTTGCGGGTCAGGACACTTGTGGTCCTGACGTCTTTATTTTATGTAAACGCAGGGGCCGGCCAATGTGTCGGCCCATTTTTATCAAGCCGGGCGCACACATGGGTGCGCCCCTATGGTCGGGCGGCATGCCCGAACCTGTTTGGGGGGTGGTTTTAAAAGATCCGCCCCATACAAGTTTGGCGCGGCCACCCGGCGCGTAAATTTCTCTGTACTATTATTGCCTTCTTGCGATTACACGGAATTGGGGTTGTTTTCCTATTTTTAAATGTGCTGCATCATTTTTGTAGTAAATTTGCAGGCAGAGGCCATTCCCGGCCTGCGGTCTGCCCCCGGAAAATACTGCGATCTTGACGCACTTATAGCCACAGTTGATAAATCCTCCTCTATAATACCCCCTGCGGAGTGGTTTACATTTAAAGTGGGGGAATTATTGCGAATGAGAGAC
>JBFMFJ010000498.1:0-2487 GCA_040752235.1 Candidatus Zixiibacteriota bacterium
ATGCCCGAGAATGAATTCCTTCAGCGCTGCATAAGATGCGGTCAGTGCATGCGGGTCTGCCCGAATAATGCCCTGCATCCGACCTTTATGGAGTCCGGGCTGGAAGGCATCTGGTCGCCCATTCTTATAGCCAGGATAGGCTATTGCGAGCCGACCTGCACCCTGTGCGGACAGATCTGCCCCACGGGGGCCATCACCGAATTGACATTACGGGAGAAAGTCGGCGATGAACAGACGAAACCTGATCGAATCGGCACCGCCTTTATCGACCGAGGCAGATGTCTTCCATGGGCGATGAGTGTACCATGTATCGTATGCGAGGAGTGGTGTCCCACTTCGCCGAAAGCGATATATCTTAAAGAAGAGACCGTCATCAATAGCCGCGGTGAAGAAGTCATGGTGAAACAGCCGCATGTTGATCCCGATCTGTGTACCGGTTGCGGCGCCTGCGAGTATGCCTGCCCGGTATCGGACCGCGCCGCGGTTTATATAACATCAGTCGGAGAGTCCCGCTCATTGCGCAATCAAATTCTGCTCCAGCGGAAAGGAATTAACCGCAGGAAAAAATAGAAGGAAACCGGCTATGAGAAAAAATATCATCACTTCCATAATTGTTATTATGATAATGTCAGGGCTGTCAGGCTGCGGCGGCAAGAAAGATGAATCGCCGAATCTGGAACAATTCCTTCCCAAACAGTTGACGGATGGTGGCTTTATCAGGTCATCGGATGTCCGGACATTCGCCGGTACCTCGCTCTGGGAATACATTGACGGTCAGGCCGAATTGTACTATCTGTATAATTTCATCAATGTCGCCACAACCAATTATAAAAGGGATGAAATGGAATTCGAGGTTGACATCTATTGCTTTGCCTCATCCGATGACAGCTACGGCCTCTATTCCATGCTCCGCAATCCCGAAGATGATTTGCTCGGTATAGGTGCCGAAGGATTTCTTTCGCCGGGGAGACTGGTTTTCACCAGGGGCGATTACCTGGTGAAACTGACCGGATTCGATGAGTCCGATGAGAGTATGACCGCTATTGTGGAACTCGGCAGAACGTTTGAAAAAATGCTCTCCGGCAAAACCGACAAGCCGGCCGCCTTCGGATTGTTTCCGGCGGAAGACGTTGTCCCCAAAACCGATAGATACTATGCCGACTCTTTTCTCGGGCAGAAATTCCTGGCCAATGTTTACAGCCGGCGATATGTCAAGGAGGTGGACAGCCTGACCCTGTTCGTCACTGCCGATGAAATGGGCGACAAATTCGCGAAATGGTCCGAGCTGGCTGACAGGATCGGCCGCAAGGAAGCCGCCCCGATAGAGCTCCCCTTTGACCAGGGGTTTTCTTTTATTTATGAGGATCCCTTTTATGGCCAGGTAATCGTCGGCTTGAAAAATCAAAAACTGGTCGGAATTGTCAATTTCAGCGCCAAAATGACCGATTATCTGACTCTCTGGCTGGAGACTCTATAGTCAAAAATGGCCCTGGGGCGTATAAATAAGAAATACCTTTTTAGGAGAAAAAAATGCTTAAAAGAGTCCTTTTCCTGCTGTTTTTGACCTCAAACCTGTTTGCGGGCGACCTATTGGACAATTGGGCGCCGGGCAAAACCGAGACAATGACTTATGAGATTAAAACAATCGTCCCACGGGAGACAATTAATTACAATAACGTGGTGATCACCCGCCCGGCCGACAATAAAGACATTCTGAGCGTCAAACAAACTCTTGATATTTCCAACCAGGGGATAAAAATAGTCTCGGAGGAGATTTACGCCTTTAAGGATCTGCGTCTGAGTTCCTCCGTCAATCATTTCTTTATGCCCCCTGTGGCTGTTGAAAAACTGGGAACCGATTCTTTAATCGTGAAGGCGAATAGAAAGGGTGATACTCTGTTTATCACGACCAATTCCGATAAAGTCCCGCCCGGCTCGATGCCATTCACCAACAATATGACCACCACCACCGGATCGCAGCTTTTTGCCAGAAATATGGATTTTACTATTGGCAAGAACCATAAATACAGCTATGTCAACCTGCTGCGGGTATCCGGGCAGTCTTTTCAGATGATGGAAGTTACCGATTCAATCGTTTCCATAGAAAAGATTACCACTCCTCTGGGCACATTTGACTGCTACAAAGTCCTGAATACGGTGCCGGGAGCTCTGGGTTATTCATATTACACGACAGATTCTCGTCATCTTCCGGTGCTGGTTGAATTGCTGTATCCTGAGACCAAGGAAAAAGTAATGACGCTGACGCTTCAAAAGTATGAATAAACGTCATTTTCATCTTGATATAACTTCGAAATAGGCTATTTTCCGACTTATGGAACGACAAAGAAAAGACATTCAGAGGACTCGACACGCCTTGATTTTTAATATAATCGTAAATCCCAAAGCGGCTGATTATTCCCGAGATAAGGTTGATAAGCTTTGCAAAGCCATTACCGGTGCGGGCGGCCGCTACTACCTGTCAGAACC
>JBFMFJ010000499.1:0-2486 GCA_040752235.1 Candidatus Zixiibacteriota bacterium
GGACATCCACTTGCAGTTGTAGAATTGATCTTTACACAAGTTGGCATAAATCAGGAAGTTGATATCAACTCCCCAATCATCCAACATTAATCCCCACATACCGCTCCAGTATTCGGAACTGCGAAGAGTCCCGCAGGAACCGTCGTCGGAAATCAGTGCCAGGACATCGTTGACCGGATCACCCACGGTATAACCGACATGGAAATCACTGGTCATAACCAGATTCAAGGATGAGAGGTCAACGACCGTGTAGTTCGGGAACCACTGCAATGAGGCATAGGGTACCGTAACATGGGCCAATTCATTGCCCAAATCCGGGAACCCGGCGCCGTCATCGCCCCAGACATAGATTTCGGCATCAGGGGTGCCTGATGAGCCGCCTGCATAGAAGGCGAACCCAACTTCCATCAGAGTCTCCGGTCCGTCGACCGAAAATCTCATGTTGAAATAATCATCCCCATAGGCATCGGGTATAGTCCAGAAATAATAAGGCCCGCAGGAATAATCCTGGGTATAGCACTCGGTGTAAGGAATCAGACCGCAGCAGAGATCGACACCGATCAGGAAGTTGATGTCGATTCCCCAGTCATCGATCATGAATCCATACAGTCCGGCCCAGTTCTCCCAACTACGGCCAAGACCGGCACTGCCGTCATCAGACAGCATGGCCAGAGTGTCGCCGTCGACAAAGTTGTCAACAGAGACGCCGATGTGGAATTCTTCACCATCGGTGAAGACAAGAGGGCCGAGCGAGGACAGGTCAACCGGGACATAGGCGAGACCGGATGTCGGGAGGGATGCAAACGGAACGACAACACTGCCGAGCACATTGCCGGCATCGGGATAACCGAAGCCGTCATCACCGTATACGGTAACCAGCATATCGGGGGTACCGATATTGGCGCCCAGATATGAGCCGTAAATGCCGATATAGGTGGCCAGCAGTGTACAGGTGTAATCTGCCGCTGGTGTGAAACGCATACCCATTTCGATATCGCCATATTTATCCGGAACACGCCAGAAATAGGCAGCGGCGCCGCCGGAGTAGTCGATGAATTCGCAGAAGTAGGTTGGAGGAAGAAGCGTGGTCGGAGTGGCAATCTGCATAATATCAGCCGCCGGTTTCTGGAAAGCAGGTGTGGAGTGCTGAATCGCAGTCAGGTCCTGGTACTTGGGCGCATCCTGATTAACCTTCTCAATTGGATTCAACCCTTTGTGGGGGGTATCAGAGCTAAGAACCGCGCTACTAAAGGTAAACAATAACCCTAAAGTAAGCACCGCGATTATCAGTTTTCTAAACATTTATTTCCTCCTTAAAATTAGGAAACTTGATATTGTCAACTAAAACGAGAGAATCAGCCAAACCAATCTGATATAAATTAGGTCGGCAATTTTCACAAATTCTTTGCCTTTCTAATCCATTAATGTTGGTATTACGGCCCTTTCCCAAACTCGCCTCTTGTCCAGGGAATTGCGAGTAATATGTCTTAGTTAACAACGTCATAAAACATTCCTATTTGGAGTAAGGAGTTAATATTTTCTCATTATTAGTTCTTGAGCAAATAACTCCCAAAGGTCGTGTCGAGGAATTAAATGCTTCTGCGCTCAAATCTAAGAAACGTCCCAAAAATTTAATTAAAGCGTCACCTCCTGAAATGAAATACACAAGTATGTTGCGGTTATTGGTTTTCATAACAGAAATAAGGTGGTAAGAAGACCCAGGTCACGGAAGAAAAAATTCCCCGAAATCTTTGATTATTAAGCAACTACAGGTTACTAATAATGTCGGGATTTCAGATGCAGGTATCCTATTGTAAGGATAAGATTCCTTAACGACTGGATCTTAACTTAGTGAAGTAATTCGCGATTCGTGCCTTCAAAAATTACAATAGAAATTGTATATGGCTCTCATTTCGAAAGCACGTAGACAACGCACTCAGCATAAATATACGACCGGTCAGCAATTTGTCAAGCAAAAAGTGGAATCGACAAGCCAGCTTTTAATTATTTTTTTCGTTTTTTTAACATATAGTCTACCTGAAGGGTAACGATTGAAATATGAATATTTGTAATCAATTGCTATCCAGTGACTTGTCGTTATAGAATGAAGGGTATTGCTATGACGGCACCGATATTTTGGTGATTATAGTCATGGTGTTCTATTATTAAGTGTCGCAACGCGTTAAATCTAATTTTAGCATGGAATAGTATGTCAATTATGACATTCCTGGTCTGATTTTTCTCAAGCAAAGATATGTTATTTGGGGATAATATTATGGCTGTTAATGCCTTATCCCGATACACGCCGGACTTCAATCTAGGGTGGAGATTTGTGCCTGGCCGGAGCCCGGCGTCAGGCAAAAAAAGAAGCAAGGTCTTTCGACCTTGCTTCCAAAATACCATGCGGTTTCTTCATCAATAACCGGACAGTGTCCAGTCAGCCAGGATGCACGGACCGAAATTGAAATAGTAATCAATCAGGTACG
>JBFMFJ010000500.1:0-2484 GCA_040752235.1 Candidatus Zixiibacteriota bacterium
AACCCGGCCGAGTATTTCCAGAACAGCTGGGGTGTTTTCAGCGGCAAGCCGGTCGATGTGGAAGTGATCTTCACCGGTAAAGCCGCCCGTGTGGTCAGCATGAGCCGTCATCATCGCAGCGAAAAGGTGACAAATCTTGACGACGGTACTGTGCGGTACGAAGTTACTGTCAGCGGCACCGAGGAAATCTGCCGCTGGCTGATGGGATTTGGCGGGGATGCGGTCGTTGTAAAACCTCTATCCTTGATCTCCGAGATACAGAAAAGAGCCGACTCGATTCTTAAGAACTATCAATCCTGAACACTATCACATTAACTGTCGTATCAGGTTGAATTGAATTTTCCCTGACGCCACCTGTCAGTGAGCCCCCGCAAATTCGTGCGAGGAGGGGTGGCGATGACCAAATCGGAACGTTTGTTGTATGTCATGAGTCTTCTTCGTAATCGGGAGAAGATAACTATTGATGATTTAAGCCGAATCTGCGGGATATCAAAAAGGACAGTATATCGGGATATCAGGTCACTAAAACAAGCTCACATTACCATTGATTGCGATCAGGGATATTTCCTGACCGAGCAGGACATTTTTCCTGAACTAAAACTTGACCGTGACGAGCAGGAGCTGCTCGGCTTTTGCCTCAATTATACCCTGCTCAATAGGTCAGCCCATTTTACACGCAAACTGGCCGAAATTGAAAACAAATTGATTATCTGTCTGAACGGGACAAAAAGGAAAAAGCTTGGGCGGTTTCTGGTCGGCTCCCTGTCAAACAAAAACCAAATAATATCCGATCAGGACCAGATTCTTAAAAACTTCTTCAATGCCATGCTGGCCGGCCATGGTTTATGCATTAAACTGAAGCCCGGAGGGAGGACTTTCAGAGGATTAAAACCGGTCGGGTTATCCATCGAGACCGAACAGTGGCTTCTATGTTTAACTGATAATATTGGCTGTCGGACAGTAAAAATCCCTCTTAACCTTGTCGAGACTCTTGATATGGCAGAGTGACCGATTTTCTAACTTGCATTCAATCAACAGGATAGGTTTTCCGGGCACAGATTTTGGTTGACAAAGCGCCCCTTTTGGATTTCTTAATCAGTTATGAAAAGCCTGGGCGCTAAAGATGTCGCCTTTGCCGGAATTATTGCCGCCCTTTATGCGGCCATGACCATTCTGCTGGCCCCCCTCAGTTATGGAGTATATCAGGTACGGGTGGCTGAAGCTCTGACAGTCCTGCCTTTCTTATACCCGGTGGCCATAGTCGGCCTGTTCATTGGTTGTATTGTGGCCAATATTTTTGGTGGCAACGGATTGCAGGACATAATATTCGGTTCATCATTTACTCTTCTGGCGGCATGGCTGACATATCTGACATCAAAAATTAAAGCGAGAGAGATTGCCCTGGCGCTGGCACCGCTGCCTCCGGTCATTATTAATGCTTTCGGGGTCGCGGCATATTTATCTCAGATTACCGGCATGACTTATTTCTTTGTGGTGCAATTTGTCGGCATTGGGCAGCTGGCTGCCTGCTATATACTTGGATTGCCGCTGCTGTTGTTTTTGATAAAAAAAAGAAAACAGAATCCTGAAAATAAATAATCATATAAAGACAGGTTAAGGACTATGGCTAAGTGTCTGATAATTTTTGAAGATGAAACATCTTCGAATTTCAATCCATTAGCGTTGCTGAGGCCGGTGTTTATGCTTCGTCCCGGCATCAGGACCCTGGCGGAAAAGATTATTGATAGTTTTGACGGTTATCAGGCACATTATTTCTGCCGTCCGGAGGTGGCCCCTCTCGTCGCAGAAGACTGCCGAATACCTGTCAACCGGTTTGAGGACAAGGGATATGATGAGTATATCTTCATCAACGGTCGAATCAGGTTTAATATTGATTTTATCCGGGCCTTGAAAACTGCCGCCAAAAATGTCATTCTGTTTGCCGGTGAACATATCGCCGCTTTCAAGCTGCTGGGTAAACTCCCCGATCCGGAATATAATCTGTTGAAACAGGGTGACCTGGGGGGATTTTATTCAAAATTCAAGGAACATGCCGAATCGCTTAATATTGAATTGCCCATGTATGAGTATATATGGAACTTTATCGCCGCCATTGATGATGAAATCATAGATGATTTCAAATACTTTCGGAAAAATTCCAATGGCGATGGTTTTTTGAAAGACCATGATAAGGCTGACGCCGGGCAGAGGGCCTTCCCGGGCGTTGATTTTATAAATCCGGCGGAAATATATATCGGGGCCAATGCCGAAGTGTTTCCTGGAAATGTCCTGGATGCCTCCAAAGGTCCGATCTTTATCGGTTCGCGGGTCAGAATCGAACCGCACTCCTACCTGGTCGGGCCGCTTTATATTGGCAAAGAGACTCATGTCGTTGGCGGAAAAATCACGGGCAGTTCCATAGGGCCGGTTTGCCGTGTCGGAGGTGAGATCGAAGAATCAATAATTAAGGGATACTCCAATAAA
>JBFMFJ010000501.1:0-2467 GCA_040752235.1 Candidatus Zixiibacteriota bacterium
ACATCCGCAATCCACAGCTCGATCCCGTCATCGGATGTGTTGGTGAAGGCGATTGTCCGGCAATCGGGAGACCATGAGTAAGTGCTGATACGTGCCTTTTCCGGCAGGCCGGCCAGTTTTTTCTCCTCGAGATTCGAAATTTTTTTGATGACGATTCCGGTGTAATAAGTCCCGCGGCTCGGCCCGCAGGTTTTTGGATCGATACGAAGTCCGGCCAGGCGTAGTTCCGGACGGGCAAGCTCATCGATTGAAGGGTATCCGGGTTTTTCCAGCAATGCCATCCACCTGCCGTCCGGTGCGATAGAAACTCCTGGCGCCGGCTTTACATCTATCAGTGCGGTTATTTCGTCGGGAGGCATTTGGTATATCGGATCGGTCGGCGGCATTTCCTGTGCAGCGGCTAAAAGGCCGAACAATGTCAATATCATCAGAAAAAAAAAGGATTTAAATTTCAATATAACGCGACCAGAAGTAAAGAAACGATTCATTATGGCTCCCTTCGCACAAAGAAAAATGGCAGGCTTCTCCCATAGATTAATATTTTGACCGGTTATCGTCAAGAGATTAGAAAATTTTGTTTAGAAGAGAAGCGCATGCGAAGATAATCAGCCTTTTCGGGTGCAGGCGGGAATAAGAAAATGGGTTATTTAGCCGAAGCAGGGACTTTGTTTTTATCCAGCTCTGTTCTGATCGCAATGCCAAGCTGCTTCAGTGTATATGGCTTTTTGATGTATTGGCCTGCCCCGAGTTCCATCGCCTGGGTGACCCGGTCGGTGGCCGAAAAGCCGCTGACTATGACAGCCTTCTGTGAAGGATGGTATTTTAGGATGTTGGTATAAGTGTCGAGACCGTCAAAATCCTTTTCCATTATCATATCCAGCATAATTATATCAACGCAATGCTTGCTCAGGAATTTGACCGCCTCACGGCCGCTGTCGACCGTAATTACTGTATAGCCGAGGGATGATAGCAATTCTCTGGCGATCTCACGCTGTTCTCTGACATCATCGATAACGAGAATTGTCTCTGTCCCGCTGATAATGTTGTCATATTCCTGCTTTTTCCGAATCTCGGCCGGACAAAGCGGGAAGTACAGAATGAATTCAGTCCCGACCCCCACAGTCGAATTGACGTCGTAATATCCCTTATGATCTTTTACTATACCATAAACCACCGATAATCCCAGACCGCTGCCGCTGCTGCCCATTTCTTTTTTTGAAAAGTACGGCTCGAATATATATTTCAGGTTTTTTTCTTCGATTCCCACGCCGGTATCGCAAACCTGTATGATGACATATTCGCCCTTTTCGATATTGGAAAGGCCGCCATATAGTTTTTCAAGTTTATCCCGGCTGGTCTTTATAGTCAGCTTTCCGCCGGAAGGCATGGCATCAAAGGCATTGATAACCAGATTCATGATGACTTTCAACAAGTGCGGTATCGATCCGGAAATGTATCCGATATTCCGGTCGAGTTTGCTTTCCACCATAACATTGGGATTTCGGGATTTAAGTTCGACCAGGTTGGCCGATTCCAGGTATGAGTCGATGACCTCATTGATATCAATCGGTTTCATTTCATACCGGCCTCGGCGGGCCAGGGTCAGCAAGTCCTGTATGACATCGGCCGCCTCGCGGGCCGATTTGCCGAGCATCTCCACCTGTTTTCGGGCCGGGGAATCAGGGGGTAGTTTCATGAGGATCATTTCCGGGTAGGCGACCAGAGGACCGAGAATATTGTTCAGGTCGTGCGCCACGCCGCCGGCAAGAATACCGAGCGATTCCATCCGCTGCGCCCGTTCCAGCTGCTCTTTAAGTTTCTTTCTTTCCTGCTTTTCCAGTTTTACCTCGGTTATATCCGAAAACAAACCTACCGCTCCTTCAATATTACCATCGACATCCTGATAGGGAGTTACGGAAATAAAAAGATGGCGGATCTCTTTATCCTTGCGGCGAATGGAGAATTCATATTTGCTGATAACACCATGTTTTCTCTTTTGCGTTTCTGCAAGGATCTTATCAATATCCTCGGATATGATTATCTGTTTCAGGTTGAGGCCTATAAGTTCCTCGTGGGTATATCCGAAGATCCTGCACGCGGCAGAATTGGCGAATATTATATTTTCATCGAAATCGACGATCGCCATCCCCTCGGTAATAGTCTCAACGAGACTCCGATAGCGATGCTCCGATCTTATAAGAAGCGCTTCAGCCCTTTTGAGACCGGTGATATCGCGGACGAAAGCCCACATGCCGGCCGGTTTACCGTCATCATCTTTGACCAGGTATGACCGAAGTTCAACAGGAAATGTCGTCCCGTCTTTGCGAATGTATTCCTTTTCGTAATTATCCGAATAACCCTGCGTCAAAACCTGGCTATTGATTATGTTTTCTTCGTCGGCTCGCCACTTTTCCGGAGTTATATCTTTATAATTAAGGCCGAGAATCTCCTCATCGGAATAACCGAG
>JBFMFJ010000502.1:0-2462 GCA_040752235.1 Candidatus Zixiibacteriota bacterium
GCAATTCGGCATAATCGCGCGCCGACCAGGTCGAAATCAGGAATTGCCAGTCGGAGGCCGACATCAACATCAGTTCGCGGGCGGCCTGTTTCATTATATCCACAACTTCATTGGACATATTGTTCTTGTGGCTGAGGTAATAGCCGGCCAGTTCGCACATTTTCTTTTCCGATTCATAAATGCGCCGCCAGGTCCATTCATTTTCCTCATTCAGCCAGATATAATGATTCCCGCCTTCACCCCAGGAGCCTTCCGGTATTGAAATAATCTCAGTTGGCTGGACACGGTCGTAATGCTCACTGAGGAAAGTCAGCTCGATTTCGGGATCGGCGGAGATTTTACGAACGACTTCCTTGAGGAAATTGGGCCCTTCGAACCACCAGTGCCCGAACAGCTCGGCATCGAACGGGGCCATTAGAATGCCGGGCTGTTTATGTTCGGAATAATGGTAGTCCAGGATACCATGGACTTTATCAGCGAAATGGCCCGCGTTTTCCGGGATCCGAGCGATAGCCCCGCCAAGATTGTATTCTATTTTGTCGGCCAGATCGGATTTGGCCGATGTCACTGCCCAGTAGCGGAGACCGCCGGGGAATCGTTTTTTATGAAAATCAAGGTAGTGCCCATCGCCGGGATAACCATGCTCGCCCGACCAGACAAGCAGCCCTGTCTCGGGGTCACGGGTATATATGGCGGTTGGCTTTTTGCCTTCCGCGGCCGAACTGACCAGATAGACATTGCGCGGAGTTTTGTCGACATCGACTTCACGCGGCTTATACTGCTCCTCGAAACGCCCCCAGAGACGTTTGAGAGCTTCAAACCGATCCAGATAGACGCCGATCGATTTGCCCCCTTTAAGAAGAGCCGAATCGACAATAAAAAAGTCAATGCCATTTTCAGACAGAAATTCATCGGCACCCTTTCTTGGATAAGCTTCCTGAGAACCGTCAATCGGAACCGGCGGCGCCCAGTTGTAACGCGGGCGATAAGCACATTCCGGAAGCCAGATTCCGCGGGGCTCACGTCCAAAATGCTTCCGGTAATTCTTGACCGCCATTTTGGTCTGGGCCTGAAGCGATTCATCACGGGAAAGCAGCGGGTAATAGCCATGCGTGGCGCCGCAGGTCATAATCTCAAGGTAGCCGGCATCCTGTAATTTCCTGTATTCGCCGATTATATCGCGCCCGATAGCGTTAAAACGGGCCAGGGTCTCGCCATAAAATTTCTCCCAGAATTGGGCGATTTTAAGCATTCCGGGCTGGCTGTATTTATAAAATTCCTCCGTATCATGCTGCGCCGCTTTAACTTTCTGCTGTAAATAGTTGACGAATTCGGCTTTAAATGACTCATCGGCCAACTGCTCGCACAATACGGGCGAAATATCAAAAGTCAGCTTGGGCTTGACGCCTTCACCAACCAGTTCATTCATGATTCTGATAAGCGGCATATATGTTTCCGCCGCCGCTTCTGAAAGCCAATCCATGCCGTGAGGCCAGCGTCCATGCGCAATTACGTATGGAAGATGATTATGCAACACAAAGGCAAAATAACCTTTAGTCATTCTTCTCTTCTCCGCTTGAAAGTGAGGATTCAAATCCGATGTTTTTTCCATGAAGGGCATCCGGCCCGCCGTGGATTTTTATCTCGCCGAACTGCTTTTCGAATTTGGCCAGATTATCGGCCAGAGTTTTACTCATCATTTTGGCATGAGCCGGAGTCATAATAACTCTTGACTGGACCTTGGCCTTGGGCATACCCGGCATTATTCTGATAAAATCGAATATTATTTCGGTCGGCGAATGGCCGATCATGACCATATTAGCATATGTCCCTTCGGCTTCCTTCTCGCCGAGTTCGATATTTATACGTTGCTGTTTTAAATCCATGGTTACTCCTCAATTAAACTTGTAACTGGTCAATTCTTTTTATATATTGGCAAAAATTTTTAACAACCTTATACAGGTTTCGACATATGCCAATAAAGATTGACAGAATTGATAAGATAACTGCAAATATTGGAAAAGCCAAGATTTTAATTCTTGGCGATATAATGCTTGACGAATATCTCCACGGACAAGTCAGCCGCATCTCACCTGAGGCGCCGGTTCCGGTGGTCGAAATTATCACCGAATCGCTCAGTCTGGGCGGCGCGGCCAATGTCGCCAACAATATCGCCTCGATCGGTAACACCCCTTATTTGATCGGGACAGTCGGCCAGGATGACGCCTCGGTCAAATTATCGCAGTTGCTTAAGGAAAAAGGAATTTCGCGGGATTATCTTATTAATGACGAAAACCGCCGGACAACCATAAAGACCCGCATTATAGCCCACTCGCAACAGGTGGTCAGGGCCGATCGTGAGGATGCTTTCGAGGTTTCGGCTGAGGTCGAAGAGCGTATATTCAACAAATTTCATTCCCTTATTGACCACATCGATGGCGTCATAATTTCCGATTATGGAA
>JBFMFJ010000503.1:0-2459 GCA_040752235.1 Candidatus Zixiibacteriota bacterium
AAATCTGTTGCGTCATCTGCAAAACGGAAAAATTTTATGGAGAGATATAAGGAAATTCATCCCGGGTCCATTGGTTTTGATTTCGACTGTGTGGTCGCCGATACCATGGAGGCTTTTAGCCGGCTGGCCATGGCTGATTATGGCATCCTGGTGCGGTCTGAGGATATCACCTCCTTTGCGGTTGAGCAATGTCTTGACGTTTCACCGCGCATCGTCGAGGAAATTTTCAGGCGACTTCTGCTGGCGCCGCTGGAAAATAATCTCAAACCCATGCCCCATGCCGTAACCGTATTGACCGACATGGCTGCCTGTGCGCCGCTGACCTTTATCACGGCCCGGCCGGACCGGGAACCTGTTGACCGCTGGCTGGCCCATATTTTCCCTGCCGATGTCTACGCCAAATCCCGCCTGGTTGCCATGGGTAACCATGATGGCAAAGCAGCCTATGTGAGAGAGCTCGGCCTGCAGTATTTTGTCGATGACCGTCTGGAAACCTGTGTTGAACTGGCCGAGGCCGGTATTTCTCCCATCGTCTTTGCCCATCCCTGGAACCGGGGGCGCCACTCTTTCCCCTCCATAGACAGCTGGCTCGGCATCAAACAGTGGATACATTTATATGACTGCAGCACCTGACGACACCACCCGCCGAAATCCCGTGCCCACCGTTGATATCATCATTGAAACCGGCGGCGGCATAGTCCTGATCAAACGCCGAAACCCGCCGTATGGCTGGGCAATACCCGGCGGTTTTGTTGATTACGGAGAAACCCTGGAAACGGCTGCTGTACGCGAAGCAAAGGAGGAAACCGGCCTGGATGTCACCCTGGTCTGTCAGATGCACAGCTACTCTGACCCCAGTCGCGACCCCCGCCTGCATACCATTTCTACGGTTTTTATCGCCCGCGCCGCGGGTACGCCGCATGCCGCCGACGATGCGGTGGAGGTCGGCATTTTCACCCGGGACAAGCTGCCAGCGCTTGCTTTCGACCATGCACAAATTCTTGCTGATTATTTCAAGTTTTTACCCGACGCGGGCAATCTTCCGCTCTGTTTCTGATACGCTTTCCTGCCCTGCCTTGTTTGGCTTTACCGCATTTTGACCACCCTTTCACCCCGCTACCGTGCGGGGGGCTAAAATTTTCGCTAATTCTTTTATTTAAAGTTGTTTTTACTCCTTGTCTCTGGTATATATTTTTTTTCTAAATTGGCTAAGGAGGATTAAGTTTAATGGGAAACAGTGTAACAGAAACCAAGCAACACGATGACTATCAGGCCATCGAAGAAGGGATGAGCTTTGCGGAGCTCTTCAATGACGAGCAATTAAATGTAGCAAATGTGGGGGATGTCGTACAGGGTACGATAATTGATGTGAGCGATAATTTCGCTGTCATCGACATCGGCGACAAGTCGGAAAGTGAAATACCTTTGAGTGAGTTTAAAAGCGAAGGCGCTGATGTCGAAGTCAAGGTTGGCGATGTTTTTGATGTGTATGTGGAAAAACGTGAAGCCGAAGGCGGATTGCGGTTGTCCCGCGAAAAGGCCATCGGCATCAAGGTCTGGGAAGATATTGCCAATATTCAGGAGGCGGATGGCACCATTCAGGGTCGCATCGAGAGTCGCGTTAAAGGCGGTCTTTCGGTTGATATCGGCGTACCGGCCTTTCTGCCCTATTCGCAGATTGATCTTCGTCCCGTCAAGGATCTTGATAACATGATAGGCCAGACCTATGATTTCAAGATTCTCAAGTTTAACCGTAAACGTAATAATGTCGTTATTTCGCGCCGGGCAATTCTTGAAGCCGAACGGCAGAAGCTCCGACAGGAAATGCGTTCCTCTCTTGAGGAAGGCGCTGTCGTTACCGGCTCTATTACCAATATAACCGATTATGGTGTGTTCATTGATCTTGGCGGTCTTGACGGGCTTTGTCATATTACCGACCTTTCCTGGGGACGTGTTTCCCATCCTTCCAAACTTTTCAAGGTTGGCCAGGAGATCGAGGTAAAGGTCCTCAAATATGACAAGGAAACCGATAAGGTCTCCCTCGGGGTCAAACAACTCAAATCCGATCCCTGGTCGACGGTTGAACAGAAATATCCGATCGGCTCCCGGGCCATCGGTAAAGTTGTCAGCATCACTGATTACGGTGTTTTTGCCGAACTCGAGGAAGGGGTTGAAGGTCTGGTCCATGTCTCTGAGATGTCCTGGTCCAAGAAAACACGGCATCCTTCAAAAATCGTCTCTGTCGGCGACGAGATTGAAGTTTCCATTCTCAATATCGATGTAGACGCCAAGCGCATCTCCCTGGGCATGAAGCAATTGCAGCCCAATCCCTGGGATCTGGTTACCGAGAACTATCCGGTCGGTTCGATTATTGAAGGTAAAATCAAGAATATTACCGATTTTGGCATATTTATCGGCATCGAAGAGGGCATCGACGGCCTTATTCATGTGTCTGACCT
>JBFMFJ010000504.1:0-2451 GCA_040752235.1 Candidatus Zixiibacteriota bacterium
TACTCTTCATCATAGTAGTTCCTCTCTCTTACATGAATGTTTGTGTTCTCTAATCATGTTAATCCGTAAAGAATAATTAGATTTCACTACATAACTTTTGAGAATTACGCAATCATCCCATGCGGGCTCCTCCCATGTTTGTAATTATTTATGCCAAAATTACTTATTTTCAGTCCTTTCCTTATTAATTCGTAATTTTTCGGCATATTATTAGCATTTGTAGAAAAAAATAGTTTGTGCATATTTGCCAATCACCGCGCCATAATAAAAATAAAGCGTTTGCATAACCCCGTCGTCATTTCTGTCAGACCGCGAACGCTCCATGAAGAGCCGAAAGAAGAATATTAAGGCAGGTATATAGTATGGCTTGCTCGGCTCATGGCATTATCTAAAGTCTGTATCCCTGACCCATTATAATATGCCTTTTTTTGGGCATTTGGTCAAGTCTAAAATGCCGTCCTTTAATAGGTTATTACGTTCTTTTTACGTAAATTATTTTAATGCTGCTATAACGAAGCTGCCTTCCCGCAAGTGTTTTCTATAAAATAGGTGAGAGTAAAATGGTTTTCTTGCAAAATTTTGCGACTATCAATAAAAGGCATAAAAAATCGGAGGATTTTGTCAGACCGATTCCTCGTCGGTCTCGGAAGGCGATTCCGCGGATTGAATTAATCTGGTGGACTTCTCGACAGGATCTACAATGGGGATTTCCTTGTGCGAATCGGCCTCAAGCTCCACAAATCGGCGGGCCGACACCAAAACCCTTGTCTCCAGCGACCCTACGGCCTTGTTATAGGCCTCTACTGATCTGTCCAGCCCTTTTCCAACCGCTCCAAAATGCTCGGCCAGAGTCCTTATACGGTCATATAATTCCCTGCCGAGGCTGCTGATTGCCTGGGCGCTTTCGGCGATTTTTTCCTGGCGCCAGCCATAGGCAACAGCCCGGAGCAGCGCGATTAATGTGGTTGGAGTAGCCAATATAACGCGTTCCTTAACCCCGATTTCAATCAACGCGGGGTCACATTCGAGGGCGGCGCTGAAGAAACTTTCACCGGGGAGAAACATGACGACAAATTCAGGGGAGGAATCGAATTGATCCCAATAGGCTTTATTGCTTAATTTTGAAATATGCTGTCTGACCTGTGAGGCATGCTCCTGAAGCCGCGTGCGCCTGATATCAACATCTTTTTCGTCAAGGGCATTAAGATATGCCATTAATGGTGTCTTGGCGTCAATAACAACCGTCTTTTTGCCTGGAAGATGGACAACCACATCGGGCCGAAGCCGCCCGTCGGCGGTGGCAATTGAAGTCTGTTCCTCAAAATCGCAATATTGGAGCATTCCCGCCATCTCAACCACCCGGCGCAGCTGAATTTCGCCCCAGCGGCCTCTGACAGTGGGGGCTCTCAAAGCGGTCACAAGATTATTCGTCTCCTGCCTTAGTTTCTCCTGCGTTTGCATAAGGGATTTAACCTGTTCAGCCAGTCCCTGATACGCCCCCTCACGCGCTTTTTCCAGAGCCCCGATCTGGTCTTTGACATTATCCAGTGACTCCCGGATTGGCTTAACCATACCTTCAATCGACTGCTGGCGTTTTTCCAGATCGCCTTTGGCGGCAGTCTGGTAATTCTCAAGAGCCGATTTGGCCAAATCAAGAAAAGCCTGATTATTACTTTTCAGGGCTGCTGCCGCCAGCGAATCGAAAGCATCTGATAGCTTCTTCTCGGCAGCTTCAAGCAATTCTATTTTCTCTCTGGCCGATTCTTCCTGATGTTTGAGCGAGGTCTCCAAGCGGACTTTATCCGCCCTGAGATCAGAAATCTCATTTATTCTGCCTTCCAGATTCCGTCTGGCTTCCTGAAGTTCACTTTCGGTTTGGCTCAGGCGGCTGTCAAGGGCGGTGCGGGCTGACTTTCCGGATAACCACATAATAATTCCGGCCAGCGCTGCCCCGGCGACCAAAGATATCAATAATAAAACAAAATCCATTGGATCCCTGTTTTTCTCAGATATAACTCAAAATATAATAGAAAAAAATTTGCCCGATTGCAAGCCCCACCTGAAAGACTTTCCCGGAGCCAGGACAATAAAAAAGGCCGGTCAGTGCCGGCCCTTTGAATATTATCACATTCCTAATTGCCAATATAAAAAACTGTCTTCATTGGAGGTATCCATAATCCATTTATTAACCGGTTGTCCGCCGGAATGGCCCATTTCAGTGTCGTAAAGCAACAAGATTGGGCTTTTGGAGCCTTTTTTTGCCTGAAGCAGGGCGGTCATTTTTCGGGCATGGAGCGGCGCCACTCTGGTATCGGAATCACCGGTGACAAACAAAACCGCGGGATATTTGGCCTTATCGTTGACATTTTGATAAGGGGAATATTTGTATATGAACTCGAATTGATCGGCGTTGTCGGCCGTACCGTACTCGGGGACCCAGTATTTACCCAT
>JBFMFJ010000505.1:0-2440 GCA_040752235.1 Candidatus Zixiibacteriota bacterium
TCTTATATATTTCAACAGATATTTCTTCTTTAATGATTTGACCATCGTCACTTAGCCATTCGGTTGATAACGCGATACGACCCGTTCCTATTCTTTTTCGATTTTGATCGGATAATAAGAGTTGAACGGCGTGAGCCTCAAGAGATTGCATCCAATATCTCACACCACCCCTATTCAGGTTGATCTTTTTCCATGTGACCAGTGGAACAAGGTTTTCTTGGACTATCTTCAAAATTGGCCCCTTGCTGTATCTAGTGTATTTTCTTTTTTTTGTGATTTGAATGTAACTCTCAATACTCCTGATCGGACGCATTTCAATCCGATTATCGACATAATCTTCAAACATTACATAATTTTCTGATAATATAAGCTGCGCCAAATGCAGAGCATCGGCTTTGTTGAAGATAAACTGCTGCTGATTTCCCTTCAGAAAATAACCCATATTAATCCCCTAAGTTGTTATATGGTACAAAAATAATATCCTCACCCGGTCTTTTCAATCTTATCTCTTCAATTTTCCTCAGCTCTTGTTTTATGGGGATACCGGCCTTTGTTTGTTTTCCGACTTGCGCTCTTAGAATGCTCTTGCCGCGCATTGCAGTAACGTCAATATAATTGCCACCCCTTGTTGATCCTTTTATGATTCCCTTTAAAAATTCCTCTCTTTCAATCCCTCCGCCACCGGTTACTTTATATCCTATATCACGTAATTCATCTGCAACAATATTGACGGCGGCTCTGTGAGGTTTTTTGCCAAGACGTCCTCCAATTTTTAAAATATCTCCCATTTTGGCAACCTCTTTTTCTATTTTTGCCGCAACTTTTGATGTTAATTTTGACGCCAGGCTTTGACCGACTGACTTGGCAGGCGCACCCACAGCAGTAGGCCCTATAACCGGATCCATTTGAATACCATAACATATACTGCCCACCCAATCAGGAACCCATTCAGGCAATTTGCTTTTGTATTCTTCCTCAGTCGGTAACTGCATCATCATTGCTTGCCCATCCGGGTCAATATTCTTCATCGGGTTGTTGGCGCAATATAAATATGGACTGAGAGAGGGATACTTGGCGGCCTGGGGATCGACCTGAGTGAATATCCGTAACTCCGGATCATAATATCGAGCCCCCATATAATTCCAGTCAACGCCAAGTTCTTCATCTAGTTTCTGGCCGGTATAGCCAAAGGTGTTGATTACAAACGGGTCATTGATTTCACGATATTGAATTTTCCCAAACGGCCGATACTGGCAGAAACTCCGCAACTGGCCATCGGGCCTGACAGTCGCCACCACCGATCCGAGATGATCGGTCAAGAGATAGCGCGCCTCGCTTGACTCATCGAGAAACTGTGCTTCCCTCTGACCATTGACATAAACATAATTGCCCTTCAGATTGGCTTCCGCGGGTCCGGAATACTCACATAACATGTTGTCGCCGAAATAATAATAGCCGGTGTGTATTTCCCCGGAATCAAGGCAGTAGGTCGGATCGCCGACATCGCCCGACGTTGGAGTTATTTTCTCCAGCGATTCTAATGATATGTCGCCAAAATCAATTGCCGATGAGTCATCAATCAGGTATGAGGGTGGTGAATTAAGGGGTTGAGGTGGAGGATCAATCGGATCAGTCGGGTCAGTCGGATCACCGCCGCATAAATATTGGAAATAATATCGATAATCCTTGGCAATCCGTTTGCCGGCCGTATTGTATCGATAACCGACCGAATTGGTCTCGAGATCGAACACTCTGGATCGTTTGACCAGTTCCTGATACGGATTATAAATCATGTTCATTTCAAGATTGCCGTATTCCGCCATCGCTCCGGCGGGTGTGTAAACAAAGTTGCTGTCACCGGCGGCGAGGTTGCTGATTTGCTCCAGTCTGTTGCTGTTTGGATAATATATATAATCGTACTGGGTTGAACTGGTATGATTATAAAGCGAAGCCACTTGAATGTTGCCGTTAAAATCATACGTGTAGTTGATGCTGTCGGGAACCTGGAAGCCATCATAACTCTCGTGCCGTAATCTATCCACAAGGTCGTAATCGAATTTTTGCTTTATGGTGTTCTGGAGAATTCCCGGGCTGACTTTCAGATCATAAGAGGTAACATTCCCGTTGTAATATCCGAATCCGCCATACCCGCTGCTGTCATATGTAAGTCTGAGAGCGTAGTGATCGCCTGAACCGACGGTTAAAGTATCAACGATGCCGTTATTGATACTCTCCAACCAGCCGCGGCAGTTGTAACGGTAATCGACATATTGTCCCGGCCCGAGATTCTCGGGAAGTCCCAAGGTCTTTTGTTTTATCGAACCGTCCGGCCAATATTCATAGGAGATTTTCAGGGTGGAATCGCCGTCGATCACATGGGAGACACGACCGGCCATATCATAGAAATAGTCGATAAACTTGCCATTGGGATATGTGAGCC
>JBFMFJ010000506.1:0-2437 GCA_040752235.1 Candidatus Zixiibacteriota bacterium
GAAATGGTCAGGAAAAAGCATCCGAATCTCCCGGTTATCATGATTACCGGTTATGCCACTATCAATACCGCCCTGCAGGCCACACAGCTTGGCGCTTTCGATTATATCGCTAAGCCCTTTTCCAAAAAAGAATTGCTTGGTGTCCTGAAACGTGCTTCCGACCTGGTGCTGGCGGGCGGTGTCTTGAGTGATGCCGGAGGCGAATTCGCCTCAGGACAGGCAGTTGATCGGATCAAAGCCATCGGGGATAATTCATGGATGATATTACTCGAAGACGGCACTGTCATGCTCGGCGTCGAGGGATCATTTATCCAGATGATCGGCAAAGTGCAGACGGTGTATTTGCCCTCCAAAGGTGATGAGATCCGCCAGGGCGGGCAGTATCTGCAGTTGTTTTCGGCCGACATGCGCTCGCATACCATTTTGTCGCCGCTCAGCGGCATTGTGATGGATGTCAACGAGAGAGTGCTCGACAATCCGGCCTCGGCTCTTCAGGACCCATACGGCGAAGGGTGGCTGATCAAATTAAAACCGACCCGGTTCGAGGCCGAGATTCAATTGCTGGGGTTATGAGACAGTCTATCTGTAATTTATTTTACAGTTAAATTATTAATAGCAAGCGGAGGAAATCGCCATGGAAACAGCAACCATTAATTTCTGGGCTGTTCTGGTATCTGCGGTGGCCTATATGGCCCTGGGGGCGATCTGGTATTCGCCGGCTCTGTTTGGCAATGCCTGGATGAAAGGTATCGGCAAAACCAAGGAGCAGATCACGGCCGATTTTTCGCCGGTAAGTTATTTCGTTGCATTCGCGACATCTTTTCTGGCCGCCTATGGTATAGCGCGCATCATGCTCTGGATGGGCGGCGAGTCCATTTATGACGGCGTTATCGTCGCTCTTTTAGCAGGTGTATGTTTTGTGCTGACTTCGTTGGGCGTCACCGACGCATTCGAAAAGCGTCCGCGAAGCCTGTCGTTCATCAATATCTTCTTTCATATCGTCGGATTTGTCATTGCCGGCATCATAATCGGCGCCTGGCGCTGATAATGGCGGAATTTACAAGGGCCGACCGGAGTGTCGGCCCGAACTATACCGTGACGACACCAGCGCGCTTCGGGCCGGAAAGAACGTCCGCAATTATCTCTAGTCCGGTCTTGAGAATATCATGATTGGGTGCCGAACCGACTGAAATCCGAACAGCATCGAGCGATGATTTCGGGTCAACCGCGAATATTTCCGCCGGCGCCACCGCCACGCCGCGCATCTGGGTCTCGACGGCAAAATCCAGACTGGTCCAGTTCTCCGGCAACTTCAGCCATACATGATAACTTGATGAGTGCGATTTGATGTCATAACCACCGAGTATTTTCTGCGCGATCTGCTGACTAACGGCAATCTCGCGTTTCCGTCGTGCAATCGTCTTTTCGATGATGCCATTTTCGTACCATTGAGTGAATATTTCGGCCATCAAAGGCGGCAAACCGAGACTTATTCCCTGAATGGCTTCGGACAGTTTCTGCCGCGACCTGACCGGAGCGACAATAAACCCGACCCGCAATCCGGCCGCAATAGCCTTTGATGATGAAATCACAAAGTAGGTTCTATCCGGAATAAGACCGGCGATAAAACCATGATTGCTATCCATAAAGGGCGAAAGGATTTCATCCTCGATGATAGTAAGGTTGTATTTCTCGGCGACGGCCGCAATCTGTTTCATGCGTTCCAGCGACATCACGGCATTGGTCGGATTCTGAAAAGTCGGATTGCAATACAACAAACGGACATCCTTTTTGCGGCAGACCGCATCAAGTGCATCCGGTATAATGCCCTCATCATCAATGGCCACACCGACCTGCTGCAGGCCCAGAATATCCGCCGCGGCTTTGACGCCCGGATAAGAATACTCCTCGGTGGCGATAATATCACCCGGTCGTGCTTCCGCCGCAAAGGCCGACATCAGGCCGTGCTGCGCTCCGCCTGAGATGAATAGATTTTCCGGATCGGCTTTCAGACCGAGCGATTCAATCCATCCGGCCGCGGCCCGACGATGCTCCGGGAATCCCGCCGCCGGAGGATATTCCAGAAGGTGTCCGCAATCGGTGCGGCGGGAGATTTTCCTCACGGCTTCGGTAAGAGCCGGATCATAAGCGTAGGCGGGATGATTCTTGCTCAAATCAATCCCCATGCTGAAGCCTTTCGAAAGCGAGGCCAGCAGACTTTTGGGACGCGGCAGTTCCCCGACATAAGTTCCGCGGCGGCCATCGCCGTAAATCAGCCCCCGTCTTTCGGCCTCATCATAGGCGCGGGTAATGGTTCCGATAGCCACTTTAAGCTCATCGGCCAGTTCCCGATGAGTCGGCAGACGACTTCCTTTCGGCAGCCGCCCAGCCTCGATATCATCGGCAATAGCCTTGACCAGAGACATATAAAGCGGCT
>JBFMFJ010000507.1:0-2418 GCA_040752235.1 Candidatus Zixiibacteriota bacterium
CGGAAAAGAATTCCGCTTAAATAGTGATCGGCGGGTTCGCAAAGCCGCCGCGGTCGGTCTGAGGACCGACCGATCACCATATTTGGATATTCTATCTTAAAATATATTGTACGTCGGTGTTCAGAGCACATAAATAATAACAGATCAAATCTCTCCGAGATTTGACCTCTGCCTCAGAAAAGCCCGACCTGCCATATTTTCCCATACTGAGCTGGAATATTACAAGGGACAAATCTTTCACGTCGGATAGCCACACCACAAACAGGCAAACATATTCTTTTTGGCTTCGTTTACCTTTTAAAGCATAGAAATTTACATGGAATCATGGGGAAATATTCGGACGATTGGTGTATGGCTTTGTGCAACAATCACTTGCGCTTGTATTTAAAATAATTGACAAGAATGACAATTTGGGTGAAAAAAGCACAGATTCCTCTTGCATTTTAAAACGCCGCAATATAGATTAGGCGGCGCTGAAATCAGGGAACTTTGGGGATGGGTGGATTGTTAACTGGAGTCGTAAGTATAATTTTGACACGTTGAAAATAAATAGAATGTCGTGATAGTAAATAATACATTCAGAATTGGAGAAATTTTGAATGTAAAACGAGATGTGTGCAGGAAAGCCGATCCGGCGCATGTCTTTTTTTTTACACAAAGGGGCCGGAAGGGCCCACTCGGCTGAAAGGAAAGAACAATATGTTGAAGCGTGTGTCGTCATTATTATTGGCGCTCGCGCTCATCATCTGGGTTGCCGGCTGCAGTAAGGCCCCGGAGGTGCAGATCAAAGCGAGCGAGGATGCCATGCAGCAGGCGGCTCTTGGCGAAGCCGAACAGTATGCTCCTGAAACCTACATGATGGCTATGGATTCGCTGAATGCGGCCAAGGCTGAAAAGCAGGCCCAGGACGGCAAATTCGCACTGTTCCGCAAATATGGAAAATCGGAAGAAATGTATGCGGCCGCCCAGCGTCTGGCCGAGCAGGCTTTCACTGAAGCTGAAGCAAATAAAGAGCAGGTTCGTGTGGAAAATCTGGCGCTTGTCGCGGCTATTGACACTCTTATGGCTGAAGTGAACAAGGCCGTCGCCGGTGCTCCCAAGGGTAAGGGAACACGTGCCGATCTGGCTCTGATCAAGAGCGACCTGGCCACTATCGATCAGTCCTACAAGGGTGCTGTGGCCGAACATGATGCCGGCAAGTATTTGAGTGCCAAGGCCAAATTGGAAGCGGTTCGGGAACAGCTGAATCGAATCAAGAGCGAACTGGAAGCGGCTAAGTCGAAAACCGGCACCAAGTAATTTCCACTTTGGAAATTAAAACTGCTTACATTATATTCGTATAAATCGAGGGGCCGCCATAAGGCGGTCCCCGTATATTATGGGGGTTAAGGGTTCCGGTCCTGATTCAATGAATTCTGCAAGGCGATACATAAAGTTTATTCTGATTCCGGTATTCATGCTGGTGGCGGCGGTGGCCTTTATTATCGGTGCCAAGATCATACACAACCCGCCCGCCGAATCACTGCCCCGCGCCTATGATGCTATTACCAAAGCCAGGGCGGCCGGTGCCATGACTTATGCCCCCAAGGCTTATGCCGATGCCATGTCTCTTGTCGATAAGGCCGAAAAAGCCATAGCTGTCGAGAATGATAAGCTGGTCAATCTGCGATCCTTTGAATATATCGATTCCCTTATAGATGTCGCCGTCGAGAAAGCGGCCCTGGCCGTGAAGCTGGCCGGCGAAAGAAAAAAGGATGAATCGAGCCGGATCAAAACCAGTTACAGAAATGTGAATGCAAGACTATCGGCATGGAAGGACAGTCTGGATGCTTCGCTGGTCTTGCTGGATGGTGAAAAGCTCTGGACCGAAGCCCGGACGCACTGCCTGATGGCGGAGAATCTGCTGGAACGCGGAGCGGAAAAAGAGGCCAAGACGCATATTGCCATGGCAGGAACGCTTCTCGATCAGCTGAAAGAAAAATACCACGGTTATCGAAAGCAGAATGCCGAAAACGGGGATACCTGGAAAAAGTGGGCGGATCAAACCAGAAAATATTCGAAAGATAACAAGGCCTACGCCATCATCGTTGATAAAGGGGCGCATGAGCTGTATTTGCTGAAAGATGGAAAGGTCAGGAAAACATACAAATGCGATCTGGGGTACAACTCGGCCTACCAGAAGGTGAAAGCTCATGACGGTACCACTCCGGAAGGAATGTATCATGTTACCAAAGTCAACCGCCACAGTAAGTATTACATTGCTTTTCTTCTGAATTATCCCAATGAAGCGGACAAAGCAAGATTCGCAAGACATAAGGCCGAGGGGCGGGTCGATGATAACGCAAAAATCGGGGGACTGATTGAGATTCATGGCGATGGCGGTCAGGGACGTGACTGGACCGACGGGTGTGTAGCGGT
>JBFMFJ010000508.1:0-2395 GCA_040752235.1 Candidatus Zixiibacteriota bacterium
GGTTCATTGGCAATGGCTCTCAAAAAAGCCAGCGCCCAATTGGATGGGGGCGATTTCTCCATTGGCCGTGCAGAGAGCGACTCCAGCATCAAGGCTTTCATTGATATGAAACGTGTTAAACAGGCAAAACGCATAGTTAAGTTATGTCATAGCATGCACGTCGATCTGGTTTTACCGTCTGATTTTATTCTTGAAACAGGAGAAGTAGCGGAAACCATTCCCCAAGATAAACTTCAAATGGACATAGGGCCGAAATCTCAAAAGGCAATTGCAGGAAAAATAAGAGAGTACATCAGGCAATACAGTTCCCTTGATACCAAATCTGTGGTTTTCTATAATGGGGTTTTCGGGAAATTCGAAGATGATAGATTTGCCGAAGGGACTAAATCCTTTATCCCCTTATTGAAGGAAATGACCAAGGCAGGAATATTGACTTATGTTGGAGGAGGAGAAGGGAGATTGGCGCTCGTGAAATATGGTTCTTTGGAAGATGTTACGCATGCCTTCACCTGTGGCGGAACAATTCTAAAGTCTTTGACAGACTATCATATTTCTTATTTGAAAGCCATGTATATACAAAACACTGTAATATTAAAGTAAGGGATTGGCCTGTTTTCATAAAGATTTTCTATTCCTGAATTAATAGAGGAACTTATAACATGCCGGGACCTTCAGCACCCTGAGGAACCGGGTGCAATTACGCGAACCGGGCTTCTGTATAAAAATAATTTTAATCGATATTTAAAGGGGAATCGGAATTTATCCACAAGATGACTATACCTGTTGGGTATTTCAAAATATGTCAATATTCTTTTATCCAATGAGGTTTTGACCGCCCCTCGTAAAAAAATTGATGCATTTCCTGATAAATCATCATTAATTTTTTTACTGAAAGATATTTTGTAGGAACGGCGGCCTGCGAAAATCCCAGATTACTTTCCAATCCGACTTTCAAAAGTCCCTTCTTGAGATAGAAATCATAAAGCCGACTGCCGGGTAAAGGATTAAGTATATGAAGTCTCTTTTTTTCTAATGCCAGTGAATTCATCAGCTTGAAAGTTTCTTTAATATTTATTAATTTTTCATCCCAAAATCCAATCATAAAAAAACCGCATGGCTTAATATTAACTTTTTTGCATGCATCTACTATATTGTATATATCCGCCAAATCAACTTTTTGTTTGTACTTCTTTAATATATCGATGGAGCCGCTTTCAATACCCAGCCAAATATGTGTCACACCCATTCGCGATAATGCCTCTAACCTGTCAGAGAGTAGTCTATTTCCGGATGTTCCTGTCCGTCGGATGAAATTTATTGGATTGGAATGAATAGAAAACTTCGGTTTTAATCCAAGATCATCTATATGTTTATGCAGAGCTTGTACCCAGCGCCAATTAAGTACAAAATCGCTGTCTTTCAGCCAAAAACCTTCAACTCCGGATTTTTTATATTTTTTAAGGCAATCCCCGATGAACCCGGCTGCCTTCGCGGCCTCCGGGGCACGAACACGGGTACCCTGAATACTTTTTACCGAACAATAAGCACAATTATAGGGACATCCTCTGGTTAACACAATATGAAGGGCCTTATATCCCAATTCATATTCGCTTGCATCAATATATTTTTCTATATTGTCTATTAAATCATAACGGGGCATGGCAAATTTACTGCCGTCAACATATTCCGTGCAATTAGTATTATAGGATTGATTTTTCCTCAATATTACATTAGGAATTCCGTCCATATCCTTATTCTCAACAAGACGTTCCAGAATATTTAAAAATGCAAATTCGCCTTCACCCACTACTACAGCCTTAACACTCGGCGAGTCCTTAAATACTTCGAGTGGATACAGCGTTGGATGTACACCTCCGAATATGATCGGGATATCAGGATAAGCGGCCCCAATACTATTTGAGACATCTATTGCTTTAGGATATTCCGGTGACGTTGCGCTTATACCTATTACAAATGGCTTCGTTTTTTCGATATATTTCAGGTAGTCGGGATTTAACATAAGATCGAGAATCTTAACATTGTACTTCTGCTCCCCGGCCGCGATGGTGGCTATTGTCAGCAAACCATAGGGAATCCAGAGGTATGTGTTGGAAGCATCTTCCTTTGTTACCCCGCCAATATTAATTAATAAAACCGACCTGTTATTCATATCCATTTAGTTTTCCCAACATTCGGACAGTTTTTGCAAATAATTTCGCCTTATATACGATAAAATAAAGAAAATATTCGACCTTTATCGAATCAAATTCATTTTTTTAATTGCCCTATAATTCAATCGATTTTGGATAATCAACTGCATTTGTCGATATCGCTTATATTCTGGTCCGATCGCCAAAATTCGCATTGGAATTATTGACTTTATACTAAATTATGA
>JBFMFJ010000509.1:0-2395 GCA_040752235.1 Candidatus Zixiibacteriota bacterium
TTCTGGGACATGCCTATGTCGGCGAATGGGTAAATCTTGGAGCAATGACGACCAATTCCGATCTGAAAAACAATTATGGCCCGGTAAACGTGACTTTGAATGGTGTTGAACACAATACCGGAAATATAAAAGTCGGGTCATTTATTGGTGATTTTACCAAAACAGCTATCGGGACCTTACTGAACACCGGGATAAATATCGGTTTATCCTGCAATATCGTCGCCGATGGGCTGGTCACCGACAAGGAAATCCCGTCCTTCACCTGGTATTCCATGCGGCACAAAATGACTTATAATTTTGTTAAAGCGGTCGGAGTTATAGAAAGATCGATGACCCGGCGGGGTAAGGAACCGACCGAGGCCCTTAGAAAGAGGTTGATGGAGGTTTTCGAGACTGAATCGAAAAGCCATGACAACAAGGAATAACTTATATAGCTTAACGTGGAAGTGTCGATAATATTGGGGAAAGCTGTTTTAAAAATATGAAGAACTTATGTAGCGTATTTGTGAAACGAGGCTTTTTTATTACTACCATTGAATTTACTTCCGGGGGGTCCGTTTATGCCTGAATTTCGCAGAGATCCTATTATGGGCCGATGGGTGATTATATCCACCGACCGCGGTAAAAGGCCGTCGAGTTACGGTAACCTGCCAAAGCAGGAAGAGCCCAAAATGTGCCCGTTTTGTCCGGGGAATGAATCCAGCACCCCTCCCGAGGTCGCCGCTTACCGAAAAGACGGTTCGGAGCCAAACAAGCCCGGCTGGTTTCTTCGGGTTATTTCCAACAAATATCCGGCCTTGCGGATTGAAGGCAATCTTGATCGCGAGCCAAAGGGTATCTATGATAAAATGAACGGCATCGGCGCTCATGAAGTAATAATCGAGTATCCGGATCACGCCAAGGACCTGGCCGATTTATCGGTCAAGGAGATCAAAAATGTTCTCTGGATGTATCGTGATCGCACGCTGGATCTCCAAAGGGATCGTCGCTTCAAATATATTCTGATATTCAAGAATCATGGCGAGGCCGCCGGTGCATCACTGGAACATACCCACAGCCAGTTGATAGCAACCCCGATCATTCCCAAAAAAGTGGAAGAAGAAATAAACGGTGCGAAAAGGTATTTCAATTTTAAAGAAAGATGCATCTTTTGTGATATTGTCCGGCAGGAGTTGACCGACAAGGAAAGAATTGTGAATGACTACGGCGATTTTATTTCATTTGAGCCATTTGCGTCACGATTTCCTTTTGAAACCTGGATAATGCCCAAACAGCACATTTCTCATCTGATAGATTTTTCGGATGACGTCTTTATCTATCTCGCCGAGGCTTTGAAAGATACTCTCAATCGAATCCGGGTCGCCTTGAACAATCCACCCTTCAATTTCATTCTGCATTCGGCCCCGATCGGTAAGGAATATGATGATGTCTTCCATTGGCATATTGAAATAATTCCCAAATTGACACGTATTGCCGGGTTTGAATGGGGTTCCGGTTTTTATATCAATCCCACGCTGCCTGAGGATGCCGCGACCTTTATGAGAAATGTAGATTTGTCCCAGGTCGAACAACTATTCGGAGTCGGAGCGTCAAGATAATTATGAAGTCTTTGAACATAGCCTTTATTACACCCGAAGCAGTCCCATATGCCAAAACCGGCGGCCTGGCTGATGTTTCCGGCTCGCTGCCGGCGGCTCTGTCCGGGCTAGGGCATAAGGTAAGGCTTTTCATGCCGAAATACCGCTCGGTCGCCGCTTTTATCCCCGATTCCGGCCAGCCGCAGTTCAGAATCAATTGCATAGTGGGGGAGAAGGAATTTCAAGCAGAAATCTTTACCATCAAAGAAAAAGACTCTGGCGCTGACATATTTTTTATCGGGAATGATTATTTTTTCAACCGTGATGCCCTGTATGTCGATCCTGCAACCGGCAGGGACTATAAAGATAATGATGAGCGTTTTATTTTTTTCAGCAGAGCGGTGCTGGAACTTATCAAAACTCTTGAATGGAAGCCCGATATCATCCACGCCAATGACTGGCAAAGCGGCCTTGTTCCGGCTCTTTTGAAAACTGCCTACTACGAAGATGATTTCTATGCCCGCAGCCGAACCGTGTTCACGATTCATAATATGGGCTATCAGGGGCAATTCCCGGCGGCGACTTTCGACAAACTCAATATCGACAAGTCTAATTTCTATGCTGCCGGTCCCTTTGAATACTGGGGTGATATTAATTTTATGAAAGCCGCGATTTCCCTGGCCGATAAAATCACCACCGTTTCGCCGACTTATGCGCGCGAGATTCAGATGAATGATGAATTCGGTAAGGGACTGCAAGGAGTCCTGGCGGAGCGCTCCACTGATCTGATCGGAATATTGAACGGAGTCGATTATGGC
>JBFMFJ010000510.1:0-2390 GCA_040752235.1 Candidatus Zixiibacteriota bacterium
TATCGATAACCCGGTGCTGATCGATCACCTGAAAGAGAAGCGGTATTCATTCGGTATCTACGCCAAATCGAATTTTGACCGCCACAAAGTCAAGGATGCCGTATTTCGCGGTATCGAGGTTCATGAGTCATTTGCGGGACAAGATAAAGTGGAACAGGATCGCAATATGACCGACCAGGTGATTGCCTTCATGCGGGAACAGGCCGGCTCAGATCATCCGTTCATGGCGTTCGCCTTTTACAAATCGAATCATTTCCCTTATGCCTATCCCCCGCAGGATTCCATCTTCATGCCGGCCGAGGATATCAATCTGATGTTCGCCGATGATAATACCGATCCGGTTTATTATCGCAATGATTATATGAATTCGACGCACTACGTCGATTCCCTCATTGGCGATATAATTGCTGCACTGGATTCAATGGGCGAAATGGACAAGACAATCATCGTGATAACAACCGATCACTCCGATGAACTGAATGATAACCGGGCCAATTTCTGGGGGCATGGCAGCAACTTTACGAAATATCAGGTGATGGTGCCTTTTGTTCTTTATATACCCGGCCGGGAACCGGCGCGAATCGATTATCCCACGACGCATGTCGATTTAGTGCCGACCCTGATGAAAGATGTCTTCGGATGCGAGAATGATATCGAGGATTACAGCAATGGACGAGATCTTTATAATCCGCCTGACGGCGTCCGCCCGATTGTCATCGGCAGCTATGTCAACCATGCCTTTGTTATTGAAGATAATGTTTATGAAATCTACCCGATGTACACAAAAAAATATAAGCTGGATAATATCAGGGCAAAAGAGATTCCTCCTCCGCCCCCGAATGTCCTGAAGACGATCATGGATGAGATAAATCATTTCTATAAAGAATCGGATTTCGACAAAGCCGGTATCGCCGGTAAAGAGGTGAATCAAGCCCCGCGACGATGATAAGATGGATGAGTATATGGTGATATTGTCGTTATTACGAAATGCCGGATTTTTGTTATTTCTTTTTTCGGGTGCCTTTGTACATCTCGAATTTCAACAACCGGCATTCGAGCGGGCCGTTGTACATCGCAATGCGCCGGGATGATCTCAGGCCGATATGTCTGGCCGCTTCCAGATTTCCGGTAAAGATATGTGCATCATAGCCGGTGAAATTTTTCTTAAGAGCATCTCCGATTGAATGATAAAAATCCCTGATATCATCAACCGACATCCTTTCGCCGTATGGCGGATTGATTATCAGCGTTCCGGGTGGAGACGGTGGGATGAGATTTTCAATCGGACTCTGTTTGAAGACAATATCGGGACCGACCCCGGCACTCCGGGCATTATCTGAAGCTTCCCGGACCTGTTTCGATGCCTTGTCCGATCCGACCATCTCAAAATCCAGCCTCGGAATTATTTTCGAGCGGGCTTCATGCCGGACCAGCTTAAACAGCTCCTTGTCGAAATCGGCCCAATTCATAAATGCATATCTTTCGCGCGTCAATCCGGGCGCGATATTGCGCGCCATAAGGGCGGCCTCGATAATTATGGTTCCGGAGCCGCACATGGCATCGACAAACGCGCTTTTCTTATCCCATCCGGAATGTATCACGATGCCGGCGGCAAGAACCTCGTTCAACGGCGCCTCGCCCGTCTTTTTGCGGTATCCCCGCTTGAACAGCGGCTCCCCCGACGCATCGAGGGCAATTGTACAGTCATCGCGATATATGTAAACATTTATTCTAATGTCCGGATTTTTCAGGTCAACCGACGGCCGCTGTCCGGTCTTTTTTCTGAAATTATCAGCGATGGCATCCTTGGTCTTCTGGGCTACATAGAGAGAGTTATCGAAGCCGGATTCGGTTATGACGGCGTCAATCAAAAAGGTTTGATTCAAACGGAGATAATTCCGCCAATCCAGGCCGAAGACCTTATTATACAGGACCTTCTCATTAGAGGCTCTGAAATTGAAAACAGGCTTCAGTATTCTGGTGGCTGTCCGGCACCACAGGTTGGCCTTATACAGCAATTTTTTGTCGCCGAGAAACTCGACCGACCTTATCATCGGTTTAACATCCCGCGCCCCTAAGGAAGTAAGTTCTTCGGCCAGAATATTCTCAAGTCCGAATAACGTCTTGGCAATCATGCGGAAACGTCCGGCATCTTTGATCAAAGCAGTCATTACCAATTGAATGAATTAATTTTTGGCCGGATGTCAAATACTATGTTCGAAACACATAATCAGGTGAAATGGCCCTGGACCGGCCTTATGAATCCGTGTTATTGTCCGGTTTTCGTTTTTTTGTATAATTTCAAAACTTATCCGTTGAGTAATGTTAAGAAGTCCATAGATAATATTGGTCTCTTAAATATCTCAATGCCCGATCTTGCCGCCGGCGCC
>JBFMFJ010000511.1:0-2383 GCA_040752235.1 Candidatus Zixiibacteriota bacterium
CTCTGGTCGGGGCTGTAAAAATAAAGCGGCAGGCTATAAGCGACATGATCGAAATCATCGTCGTTATTCATGTAAAGATCAACCGTAAACGGGGTGTTTATCTGAATTACGCCCGGTTTAAGCTGGGGTGAGATTTCGGCTCTTAGTGTCAGCGCCTGGGCCGGTCCGGCCATCAGCAGGAGACATATAACGACTGCAAATAATAAACCAGATTTCATAGCCTCTCTACGCCCGCAGCTGGCGGGCGATGTGGTTGTGCGTCAACAGCTTACAAATGCCGTCAAGGTGGGACACGCGGAATACTAGGCCGTCCGCTAGATTTCTGGCCGATGCGGTATTAACATGAATACCGACAGGCCATAAAATCATCCCTGTATATCAATATTATCGGGAAAATGGCGATTTTGTCAAGGGAAAAGCCTAATCGGCAAAGAATTAAGACCTGTCGGAAAGCCCGTCTATTTGCCCCTCAATAAAAAATGCCGAAGGTGGGATTCGAACCCACACGCCCGTTCGAGCACTGCGCCCTGAACACAGCGTGTCTACCAGTTTCACCACTTCGGCATTTAAGCTCTAGGGTCATTTAACCCGAGTTTCAAATATATTCGCTTCGGACAAAAAATCAACACTAATTTTCATTCATTTTGCTTTTTTGGGGGAATCTCATCCAATATTAAGCGGTTTACCACCCCTCCCGGCCAAGATATACCTTCATAAAAATCTTACCCGGAGTCGAGTGCATCGTCTCAATTATATGTGAAGCAGTATAAAGCTGGGGGACAAATAGATTCAGCAATAAAATAAAGACCGCCCAGGAGCGAAAGTTAAATTCATCTTTTTTGAACAGATGTTCCAAAGAAATAACCATTACCATAAAGGATATTGTCAGCATTCGTGAGGAATCATAGGCAATTAACAACTGGGCAAAGGACCCGGCAAGTATCAGTAAAATCATTATTATTTGTCTGTTTAAGCCGGAACGCCTGAATGAAACCAGGGCGGCGGCAGGGATGATCCATAACGCCTTGAATACTGTAAAGAGGCCCAGACCCTGAAACGCATATGATTTCCGAAACCAATGAAACGGATCTTTTAAGAGCGGTGATAGATAATAGCCAATGGTAAAGGGAATATCGCCGCGGGTCAGCATCCACTCCCGATATATGAAAAGCAGAATAAAACAGATTCCGTAGCCAAGAAGCATATCCAGCAGCCATCTTATCCTGCCGCCGGATTCGTAATAACTCAAAAAAATAAACCATGGGACCAAAAAGACAAGTGATTCCCGATTTAACATTCCCAGGAAAAAAAGGATATAGAAAAGAAAACGCCTGGAGCGAAACCAGTACATCAGGAAAATAATTACATAGGTCAAAGAATCGCAATAGCCGCCATAGTAAATTGTGGAAAGTGTCACCAATGAAAAGGTAAATATAGACGCCGCAATAAGAGCATCTCCCGGACGCGGACTATGTTCCCGAAAGTAAAGGTAAATCAATGCAATGAAGACGGTGGCAATAACCAGGTTCGTGACAATAATCAAATCGCCGCGCAAGCCGACCAGATAACTGATCATCGGAGTCAGAATACGAAAACCGACATAATTGCCCGTCAGGTCCCGAAACGGATTCGCCGCCAATTGGCTGTACAGATTTCCAAGCGCCGTGCAATGCACCGCCGGCCTGACATAAATGGCAGCGGCCGACATCAAAATCAGCGAAACCAGGACCGACGTTAATATGCGCCCGAACCTGTCCTCAAGCGAGGTCGCCATGGCGTCAATCTTGATATAATTCATCAGGCATTGATCGCAGAATTATCAATGGTTATCCGTCGATTTATGATCAAATCGACCGTTTACAGGGTTTCCCAGTCTGCCCTCTTCATTGAAGAAACCAAGAGAATATCGAAAACTGCCCGGTTCGTTCGGAAGCGCCCGGATGCAAAGGTACTGGTCCCACTGAACCCATGTGTGGGTTCTGGGGACCGGAAGGAAATCGAAATTTACTTTGTTGCCATCAGTATCGTATTGATGCAAAAAAATCTTAAAATTCTCCAGATATTCGCTCCTGGATGAAAACAGCAGGAAGAAATATGTGCTGTCCCGGGTTCTGATAATATTACCATTAATAAGGGCAATCTCATTATTGAAATCAGCGATTTCCCCGCGCTTCAGGATACTATGCCAGCTATTGGTATCAAGATCACAATATTCATCAAGCATTTTCTTTCCAGTCGAATCCAGAATATTTCTCAGCCTTATCAGGCGATTGACAAACAGCAGACTGTCACGTCCGTTGAGTTCGCCATAGTCGAATTTATAATCAGAAGAAAGAGATTCTATCGGTTTTACAAGGAATAAATTATCCCCCTTTTGAGGTTC
>JBFMFJ010000512.1:0-2382 GCA_040752235.1 Candidatus Zixiibacteriota bacterium
GTCGCCCGAAGTATCGAAGCAGATAAAAGATCGGGCGAAAATCGGCCGGGCCTGGCTGGATCAGGTTCGGGAGAAATGCCCCGATGTTAAATTCATCGCGCATTATGCATTGCTGGGCGGATATGATTTCATCGATATTTATGAAGCGCCCGACCCGGAAACGGCGGCGAAAGTCTCGATGATTTCGCTGGCACACGGAGCTTTCGAATCGCAGAGCTGGACAGCGATCCCATACAAGCGGTTCCTGGAACTGACGGAGGAGATATAGCAGATAAAACGCCTAATGGTCTTGATGTAAGCATAGAAAATGCAGATTAATTCCATTAGATGATTGATGGCGAAGGGTAGGAGGGTCAAAGGAGCAATTAATTATAAAGTATACTTAAACTAAGAAATTGGGACAATTCTGGAGGCTTTATATGAATGAATTCGAGCAGAAGCTACTGAAATTTAATAAGTTATTAGTTTTGGCAAATTGGTGTATGGCGGTCATCGGTATTGTGGGCATATTTTTTGTTATTAAATAACTGGGAGAATTGCATACCCAGAATCAATATCTTGAAAATACAATGAAACAATCATTTCGACCATTAGGTGTGACCAGCTATACCCATGAATCGCTGAGTAATTCGGTATTCATCACATATACTGCAGCCAAGAAACCGGGAAAGTTTGATTTGATATATAGACCATATTTGTTTAATCGAGGAAAAGGAGTTCTATCATATATAGGTTCAATATCATATTTGTCGATGGAAGAAATTTCCTTTAGAAATCAATTGCTTAAAGGTGAGCTGGATAGCATAGCATTTGATGCGTTATATTCTTACGCAAGAAGAACACCAATTCATCCCGATGGTTATCATCAAGTTGGTATAATGATGTATGATATATCGATTGAGGAGAAATATTTCTTATATACGCTTTTCCTATATGAAGATCAGGATGGGACCTTATATGATACTGAAAGGCTGGATGTACTTCTATTTGAAAAGGAGCCTCAGATTTTAAATAATGCGCTTTTGCCAAAACCATCTGGCTCCTTTAGCAAAGAGAAATATAGTGTTTATAATGATAAAGAACGTCATAATCTTGTGCGGGAAATAAGAAAGCATAATCTTCCAATGGCTGAAGTATTGGATTTAAACTAAGAAAATTAATTTATTTATAAATTTAAATAAAAGACATCGGTTCTTTTAAAAGAGTAGGTCAATTCTCTCCGAGAATTGACGTCAAGCCTCGGAGAGGCTTGACCTACATATGATTATGTCAAACTTACGAAGATATCATATGGAAGGGCATTTGTATTTTATCACCAATGTGACATATAAACGGATGCCATTTTTGACCGAACATATTGATTTACTGTTCGACGCACTTAACAGTGTGAAAGCAAAAATGAGTTTTTACAACATTGCCTATGTTGTATTACCAGATCATTTCCATATGATTATTGATCCTCTGTCGAATGATATTTCCGAAATAATGAAAAGGATAAAATTGTCGTTTTCCAAAAAATATCGTTATATCACGAAATATCACGGAAGGATTTGGCAATATCGTTTTTGGGATCATATTATTAGAAATCAACAGGATTTTAATAGGCATATTGACTATATTCATTATAATCCCGTAAAACATGGTATGATTAATAATCCATCCAAATATAAATATTCATCAATGCATGAATTTATAAATAATGGGTACTATCAATCGGACTGGGGATTGCAAGAAATTGATTTTGTGGATCATGATTTTGGAGAATAGCATAAACGGAGGAGCTTATATGAAAATTATAAAGGGCATCATGACAACCTTGGGATGCGGATTACTTTTAATGCTTGCCTGTTCAAAACATGATCAGGTGGGATTGCTTAAAAGCTTCGAAACGACATTCAACAGCCATAATGTGGAAAGCGTCATGGCGTTGATTGCCGATGATGCCTTATTCACTATTGATAACAAGACTTTGAGCGGAAAAGACGCTGTCCGCAACAGGATTGTCTATGATTCCGTTCTTGAGGCGCAGATAGAATTCACTAATATCAAACAAGAGGGTGACTCGGTTCTTTTCGATGCGAGGGAAATCAATGAATGGCTGAGTCTGGCCGGGATGGATGAATATCTATACCGCAACTGCGTGGCCGTATTCGAAAAAGGGTTATTAAAGAGGCTTGTGGCAAATACCGGCGAGCGAACGCTGGTCAATATCGGGAAAGTATTTCAGGATATGGCCGGGTGGATTCCCGACAGCCTGGCTTTTGAAATAAATGACCTGCTTCAAAGCGGGTACAGCGCCAGAACGGCGGAGAGGTGGAAAATTGTTCTCCAGCAGTGGCGGGAGGACAGAATGAAATAGGGATGACACCGTGACCGGCAGCC
>JBFMFJ010000513.1:0-2374 GCA_040752235.1 Candidatus Zixiibacteriota bacterium
AAGTGCATCCGAAATAGACGAATGACACCAGCTATGATCCGATTTCCGATATCCCCATTTTCTTTGCGAACAGGTAACTCCCATAAAAGCCGAGGAAATATGCTACCAGGACCTGCAGTTTAAGCCCGCCGACCGCTCCGAATATCAATATCAACAGGAAGAAAGGTGAGAAAATCCCGACTTCCGGATGCGGGAATAAAATATTACCTCCCCCGATATAAGGATTCCAGAAGGGGAATTGATGAAAATGCAGGATGGTCTTCCCCGGCACGGCGGCCATAAGTGTAAATAACTCCCAGTCACCGACCCCGATATATCCCCATTTAAGCAAATAAGGCAGAGTAAATATGAATGAGACAATAAAAAATACGACTGGCGGAATATACGCCGTTTTTTTGTCTGGTGTTTTTTTCGGCATGGCTAAAATATACATATTATGGAGACGATTGAAAACCCCTTATTGCAAATTGTCTTTCAAAAAAGAAAACCGCCGAAATCAATTATCCGGCGGTTTTTAACTTGAACATTTTATATGATGAATGTTTTACAATCCCATCTGCCAATAGACAAAGCTCCACTCATCCACCAATTCCTCAATTATGATTCTCTGTGGCGCTCCCTGACCGTGCCCGGTCTGGCGCTGAATTCGCAGCAGAATCGGCTCATCCGATGATGTTGCCGCCTGCAGGGCCGCGGTCATCTTGAAAGCGTGAAGCGGATCGACCCGGGTGTCGTTGTCGGCGCTCTCGAACAGTACCGCGGGATACTTCTCCCCTTTCTTTATATGGTGATAGGGAGAATAATCATAGATAAACCGGAATTGCGCCGAATCATCGGCCGAACCATATTCCGGAATCCAGAGACTTCCTATCAGGAATTTGTGATAGCGAAGCATATCCAAAAGCGGCCGCGAGCAGACCACTGCCTTCATCAGATCGGGTCTCTGTACCAGAACCGCGCCCACCAGAAGGCCGCCGTTGCTGCCCCCTTCAATAATCAGCTTTTGGGAATTGGTATATTTATTCTCAATCAGCCATTCGCAGGCGGCGATCATGTCATCGAAGCTGTTTTGCTTGTTTTCGAGCATCCCGGCCCGATGCCATTCCTCGCCGTACTCGCCGCCCCCCCTGAGCTGCGTATGCGCATAAACACCGCCCTTGTTCAAAAACAGCGTCATGGTTCGTGAAAAATACGGCTTTTCATTGCTGTTAAAGCCGCCATAGCCATAAACAAGCGTGGGATTGTTACCGTCGAGTTTTATATCTTTGCGATGCGTCAGAAACATCGAGATTTTGGTGCCGTCTCTTGACGGATACCAGACCTGCTCCACCTCGAATTGCGACAGATCCAGGTCAGTTGTTATTTCATCGAAAACCGTCAGTTCGCTGGTGTCGAATTGATACCGATAGATGGTCGGAGGAATGAAATAGGAATTAAAAGCGAATAGCAGTTCTTTTCCATCCGGTTCCGCCCCTAGGCTATGGTCATAGTAAGTATCGATGGAACCGATAGCCGGAAGCGCAATATCGTTCTTGAAAATCCCGTCGAGTCCATAAATCGATGCTTTGCTGGAGGCATTCATCAGACCAACCACGACAATATTATTCGAGGCGATCGTAAAGGTTTCCATGATTGTTTCGCTTTCAGGGACAACTTCGCGCCAGTCAGTCAAAGTGGGGCGTTTATAATCGGCTTTCATAATACGATAGCGCGGCGCTTTATAATTCGTGAACAAATAAACGGCATCGTTGAGAGGGATGGCCGTATGTAACGCCTCTTCGCCTCCGGTGATTTCCACAAAGTCTCCGCCGGCAGCCAGGTTCTTGAGGAAAAGCTCGCACTTGCTCCATCCAAGGTATCCGCCAATAACCAGGTGTTTGTCGTCGGGCGAAATCTGAACGGTCAGCCATTCGGTCTTATCGCGCCCCTTGCCGAATATGAGAGGATCATCCTTATAATCAGTGCCGATCTTGTGTAAATAAATCCACCGATAATAAACTTCGTCTCCCTCGGGCACTGTTCCCGGGGCCGGGTATCTGGTATAGTAGAAGGCGCTGTTGTCACTCAGCCAGGCGATACTGACGGCGTCGGTATTAGGAATGGTATCCTTAAGCATTTCCCGTGTGTTCATATCCATAAGAAAGAGAGTGCTGTTTTCGGTTCCACCGGCCGATTTGCCATAGGCCATAAGGCTGCCGTCGGGCGAAGGAAACCACCAGTCCAGCGCGACCGTTCCATCGGTACTGAACTGGTTGGGATCGAGGATTATTTCAGGCTGGGCGTCGAGTGTCCGGCGCATATATAAAACGGCATGGTTCTCATCACCGACACGTTTCTGAAAGAAATACTTCCCTCCATAGACCGCCGGGCTGTA
>JBFMFJ010000514.1:0-2359 GCA_040752235.1 Candidatus Zixiibacteriota bacterium
CGTCGATTGTCGCAAAATCGACATTTTCATACTCCAGACCAATATCACCGGGATGAACGTTTATTTCTTTTTCGGGAATATATATGAATCGCGACTGCATCACATACAGCAAAATCGCGAAAAGAATATATCCGCCGGCGGCTATTGCCGCGATTGTACCAACCATGTTCCACACTTTACGAAATCTCTTCATTAATTAATCAGAGTTAATTCCCGGCCAACAAAATCCCCCCGAATTCGAATCTACTATACTATCGAATGTCAAAAATAAAAAGATTAATTAACATCAAAATTCATCAGTGATTCAGTGGTTCTTTTTTCCAACCAGAGTGTAGCACAGCGGAATCATCTTTTCCTTTTCGATATGATCCCATGATTCGGCGATGTCATGATCAAATTCGGCGAATTCCAGTATATTAATGCCGCTGTCGATAATGGCATTGAAGATATCCGATAATTTCTGAGTAAAACTGAAGGCCTCTTTTCCCTTATATGTCGTCTTGCCGACATAATCGATACCGGTATCGTTGGTCCATGGTTCGGTACGATAATAGGAATATGCGACTTCCATCGGATGCTCCTTGTCGAAATCCGGCTCATCCGGCGCCGCCAGCATGTAGGTGAAAGGATGCTGCTCGTAAATCAGCAGCGTGCCGTCCTTCCTAAGCATTCTCGAGACAATCCGGAAAAAGCCGTCCAGATCCGGCAGCCAGGACAGGGCCCCGATCGAAATATAAACAAAGTCAAAGGAATTATTATATTCATCGCCGATTTCGAGGACATCGGTGCGTACGAATCTGCAATTTGTTCCGGCAATAGCCGCCAATTCCCGGCCTTCCTCTATGGCTTCATCCGAAAGATCGAACCCGACGCCTGATTTTGCCCCCATATTTATTATTGACAACAGTTCTCGCCCGTTATTGCAGCATAGCTGCGCCGCATCCTTTCCCTCGACATGCAGTTGCTTCATTTTTCGGGTAATTATATTATCCAGTGTTGAAAACTCCTTATGGGCAAAGCCCTCTTTCAGCTTATTTCCGCGCGCCCGTTGATGTACACCGGTCGCTTCATTCCAGGCTTCACGGTTGGCCGCTATTATTCTCTTCCTGTCCATTGCACCCTCTCCATTTATACGTCCCGATTACTCGATTGGCGGTGTAAACTCCTTGAACCAGCCGAATCCCGCTTCTTCCGTCATCTTCACGAATTCTTCATTACCCTGCGGCATGATATTCGCCATATAGTGCAGCCCGAAATAATACTGGGCCATATTTATATGGCCGCACTTTCTTATCGAGTCGAGACATGCTTTTGCGAAATCATTACCATGCACCGTCCGGCAGACATCCTCCATGCATTCCATCCGCTCATCAGTTATCTCGAATTTGCGGTCGGGATATTTATTTTCAAATGCTTCCAAAAGCATTTGATCGGCAGGTTCCTGATATTTTTCATTATGCACGATTACGTCCACCGCCAGCTTTTTCCTGGGTGCCGGCCGCACCTTCGGATAACCGATGCAAAGCAGGACAACCGGAAAGACGCCGTCCGGAAGCTCAAACATGCGGCGGATATCACCGGGAAAATCCATTATGGTTCCGATATAGACGGATCCCAACCCCATGGCATCGGCCGCCGTGCAGATATTCTGGGCCGCGATAATGACATCCTGGAAACCTATCCAGAAATGGCGAAAGGCACTTTTGGCGGAAAATGGTGCCTTTGCCAGTTTCGCCCAGCGTTCCAGACGATGCCAGTCGAGGCAGAATATCAAATTCATCGGCGCTTCTCCGATAAACTTCTGTTGACACATCTCGCCGAGCTTTTCGCCTGTCCTCTTATCCTCTATTTTAATAATGGAAAACGGCTGAAGATTGCCGCCGGTCGCGGCATGAATGCCGGCTCTCAAAACCAGGTCCATAACATCCTGCGGTATTTTTTTATCAAGAAATGACCGGCAGCTTCCCCGCTCGATTAACAACTTCATGGTCTCATTGGGGAATTCACCCCCGGCGGCATCCGCCGCTCCATGGTGTTTGCAGTTGTCGTAATCCGTCATTTTCATTCTCCCGCAATATATGATTTCATTTCGATCAGCCGCTAATATACGAAGAAAAATAAATATTGTTACCAAATAAAGAAGGGATTCAATTAAGACGGGAACCGCCCGGAATTGCGGTTCCCGCTTCAATGGTGGAATGTTCTTTACTTCAGCCGCGGAATTGTAATTGTTAAATCAATTCCGCGCACATCAGAATCAGGTGCTTGATCTAATCAGGGTATCCATCCGGGCCAGTCGCACGGATCACCCCAGTAGCACTCCCAGGCACCCCCGGCCGGGCAGCAGATAAACCAGGTG
>JBFMFJ010000515.1:0-2353 GCA_040752235.1 Candidatus Zixiibacteriota bacterium
GCTTCAAAAAAAGCCGAGGAGGGCTTGACAAACCGGTCGGATTATAGTAATTTTTCTGAACTTTTTGTCTGCATTTTGTTTGGCAGGCGTGAAGTTAGGCAAATAAAGTAAACGCCGGGCATTAGGATTGGCTGGGTGTCCGGAAAAGGTCGAAAAAAGTTGTTCAGTTTTTTTAATATGGAGATGCGAATGGGAGTTTTGAGGTTAACTGCTTTTTGTCTTATGCTAATCGTGTTGATATTACCCAGCGCCTTCGGCAGCGGGTTTACATATGACGGTCTGGGCGTCAAGGCAAGAGGCATGGGTGGGGCATTTAGAGCCCTGGCCGATGATTGGTCGGCGGCGTATTACAATCCGGCCGGATATAATTTGATTCCCGACAATCAGCTTGCCGGAAATCTGGCCATTTTTGAAAATCGTTATACCGCGACTACTGATATTACCTGGGACGGGTATGAATCCGGATTTTTCAATGGTGTGGAGCTTTATAACAAAAATGAGGTGCTTAATGTACCTCAGGGCGCCATTATAGCCCGTTTGCCGCTGCCGGTTCTGGGCGAAACCATGACAGGCTTTTCCATAATGCAGATATTCGATCAGAATCATAGTTGGGAGATGTTCGCCAATATTCCCGTTTACAGCACGTCAACGATTTCTCCAAAACAGTTCTACAATAATCTTGATGTCGTTGCCTTTCAGGTCACTGCGGCCAAGGGCTTTAATGAAGATAAACTTTCGATCGGTGTCGGGCTGTCACTTCTGAGAGGCGATCTTGCTTATAACGGTCTTATAATGCACGATAATCCCTATGCCTATGAGGATGATCCCGCGCTGGCCCAGATTGCGGATCGCCCGTACGACAAGATCCCGGAATGGTACAGCAATGACGGCCGGGGCTGGGGTTTCGGTTATCGGGCCGGAGCGCTTTACAAATTTAATGAGAATCTGAATCTTGGTGTCGTCTTTTCCGGACAATCGAGTATCGATATAAGCGGCACATCGGAATTTCGCTATTATCTCGGCGACAATCCCACTCTGGCCGAAAACTTCTTCGATACCACGGAAGAAAGGTATTTTCTTGAGGGCAATGTCTCAAACATAACGGCTGATTTTGAAACCACGCTTAAAACGCCCAACTCGATCGGTGCGGGAATCGCCTATACCACGTTTGAAAACCGGTTAACGCTGGCGCTGGATGGCGAATATACCTTCTGGTCGCAGTTCGAAGGCTTTGAATTCACCTATACGAATTATGTCGGTTTGCCGCGGGCTTCCATGACTCGGGCTATTGATTTGATGACCAACGATATCACCGTTCCGATTGAATGGGATGATGCCGGGCGTATGATGGTCGGCGCCGATTACAAATTGAACACTTACGCCAATCTTCGAGCCGGTTTTTCGGTCGATCAGACAGCCCTGAAAGAGCAGACGTTCATTCCGCAATTTATAGATTTAAATACCAAGTACAGCTATAGTGTCGGTTTCGGTGTGGAAATCGGCTTCTGGCACCTTGATTTTGCCACCACATATACACATCACAAAGATCTTGATGTGCCCAATATGAGCGATGTCAATGGTGACGGCCTGATGGACAATATTTCGGCCTATTATAAAGCCGATAACTATCAAACAGTTCTTGGTATATCTCACAGGTTTTAGGAGGGTAGGCAATGTTTAGAAAATTCGGTATTGTTCTAATGATTCTTACTGCCGCCCTTCTTTCCTTCGGCTGCAGTGAGCGCGAATCAAATATCGTGAGACCGGACTATAACATTCGTGACGGCCATACCGGTGTTTTCACGCATCCGGGCGGACACATTGTCTCAGATTATCTGGCTTTTACGATGTTCAGCTCTGTCCGTATGGTCCCGAGTGTCAATTTTAAGGTTTATGTCCCGCCAAATTATGTGGCAACCGGCCGCAATTACCCCGTCCTGTATTTACTGGCGCCCTTCCGTGGAAACGATTCATATTATTTCAATCATGGATTGGTGGCCATCGCTGACAAGATGATTGAGGAAGGTACCATCAAACCTATGCTTATAGTCTGTGTTGACGGTTCGGCTGGTTATGGCGGCACTTTCTACGGCAATTCCTGGTATGGCGGTAAGTATGCCGAGGCCATAGGCGATAAGATCGGCGATCCCGTCAGCGGTTCGCTTGTCGACTATATTGACGCCGTATATAATACTTATGATTCGACCCGCGAAACCAGAGCTATCGCAGGTTTCGAGATGGGCGGCTACGGCGCGGTTCGTATCGCGGCCATGTTCCCGGAGAATTTCTCCTCTGTCAGTGCCATATCGGCCCCGCTTGATTTTGACGGTGCGGGCGGTACCGGTGGTTTTGT
>JBFMFJ010000516.1:0-2337 GCA_040752235.1 Candidatus Zixiibacteriota bacterium
TAGACCAGGCCATTGGCAATCAATAAATATTTTATGACCGGACTGATTGATCCCGGGCCCATACGTAATCCGCCCGTATTTCCATAATATGAGTTAAATGACCTCATTATTTAACCTATCGGCAACTTTTTTAAGCCTCTTCATTCATATATTTAACGATGTTCGGGGCGAAAGTCAACAGCCACGGCTGTCTTCCGGGTATTTATGAGTTGTCTTTTTTCGAATTATCAGATTTGTTTTTTTTCTTGTCCCTGTCCAACTGGACATCACAGGAAGGCCCCATTCATGTCGGGACACCGATTTTGGGCAGAATTATCTTCACCAGAATAAACCAGATAACGAAGAAAGCCAGAAGAAATATTATGTCGTAGGTATCCATGGCAGAACTCCGCTAACTCCCGGAAAGACGGCTGTGTTCCTTTTTAATACACCGGTCCATGACTATAATCATCCCCGCTTTTTCACCTTCACAAAAGGCGTCGAGAGAAACGACCGACTCCTGAAGCCAGACCGCCCCGGCCCCGCAGGAAATCGCCCTCTCGACAATGTCTTTCGCCTCGGAAGGCTGTCGAAAGACATCAACGATATCAATTTTATCAGGTATGGACTCCAAATCCGGGTACGCCTTCAATCCCAATATCTCCGTCTCCCGGGGATTGACAGGAATGATCTTATATCCTTTCTGGAGCAGATAATCGGCCACCCGGTAGCTTGGCCGCTCGGGGTTGGAGGATAAACCCACCACCGCAATTGTCCTGGAATTATCCAGAAGCTTTTTGATTTCATCCGATGATGGGTTTCTCCATCCAGCCGAATTTTCGCCGTGAGTCGGCATTATATTATCCAATAACCTTCGTTAAATGATTCAACAATTGGGCCTTGGGAAGGGCGCCGACAACCTGATCCACAAGTTTGCCGTTCTTGAATATCAGGAGCGAAGGGATTGACATAATTCTATACTGGCTGGCAATCTGTGTGTTGCTGTCAACATCCATCTTGGCCACTTTCAGTTTGCCGTCATAATCTCGGGCTATTTCTTCCAAAACCGGCGCAATCATTTTGCATGGGCCGCACCAGGGAGCCCAGAAATCGACGATGACCGGGATACTTGATTTCATGACTTCTGTGTCAAATGTGGCATCACTAATCTCGACCGGTTTGCTCATCAGCTTTCCTTTCTTGGTTTACATTTTATTATTCTTGGTCTTCTAACAATTCTCTTATTAATTTGTTCCCATCATTGAGTTACGTACCAGCGCCGGGGGAACGGTACCATAAGATAATAATTTATCATGAATCTTTTTCAACTGGATATCGGGATTTTTTTCTCGATAAATTTTCAGCAGCCTGTCTATCTCCAGTTTTCCTATAAGGTAACTCATCGGCTGCGTGGGCGACTGGGTATAACGATTCACCTCGGCTTCGGCATTACTTCGTTCAATACGGGCGACCCGCACCAGCATATCGGCCGCCTCATCGTAGGTGCATCTTTTCGTATGCAAACGAACATCAATGACAATTCGACAGGCACGCCAGAGTTGGTCTTTTAATTGAATCAGCCGTGTTTTTTTATCGTTATAATACCCCTGTTCGCTCATCATCTGTTCGCAATAGAGCGCCCAGCCCTCGGCGAAAACCGAAGTCCCGAATATACGCCGAATTTTCGAATCAATCCGGTTGGCATGGCAATACTGAAGATGGTGCCCGGGATATCCCTCGTGCAAAGTCCGGACGGCAATGGCCGCATGACTGTGTCCCGCCAATTGTTCCTTTTGTCTGGATTCATCCGCATTCTCGTCAACCGGAGTAACCCAGAAAATCCCTTCCTGATTTTTCTCGAACGGCGGAGCGGTCAGATACGCTGCGTAAGGATATGTATTTCGATGGCTGGCCGGCGTCTCGATGACTTTTAACGATTCATCATCCGGTACAGTGACCAGGTCATTTTCCAAAATGAAATTGCGGGATTTGGTGATTTCAGCGCGATAGTGATCAAGCAGGTTTTCCTTCGGCGGTGTCTCATTCTTTATAGTTTCAATGACCTCGGTCCAATCCTTATGGGGACTTATTTCCGCGGCCAGACTTTTGATCACCTCGAGTGTGCTCTCAATAGACTCGAGGCCTATTTTCTCGATCTTGTCCGAATCATAGGGCAGCAGGTGAAATTCCCTGAGAAGGAAATTAAAATATTCATCCCCGGCAGCGAAGTCACCTTTCGATCTTTTCGACAATTCGCCATCGAGGAATTCGAAATAATTCCTGAAGGCCTTTGATGCCAGCGTCGCCGCGGCCAGAATGTCATTTTTCAATTCACCCGCCCGCATCGATTCATTCAGG
>JBFMFJ010000517.1:0-2334 GCA_040752235.1 Candidatus Zixiibacteriota bacterium
ATTGCCCGAAGAAAGCGACAACTCTGCTGTTATCGGGCGATCAGGTGTCGCTGCAGATGCATGAATCAATCGGTCATCCACTGGAGCTTGACCGCGTTTTCGGTTCCGAAAGAAATTTTTCCGGGACATCATTTGCGACGCCTGAAAATCTGAATAAACTTAAATATGCTTCGGATATTGTTACCGTCACCAGCGATCCAACTGTCCCGCATGGTCTGGCTTCTTATGGTTATGATGACGAAGGTGTCGCCACCTATTCGGCCGACCTAATCAAGGACGGCATGCTGGTGAATTATCTGTCGTCTCGCGAAACCGCTGCCCGCATCGGAATGAAATCCACGGCCGCCATGCGTGCCAACAGCTGGGCCAATATTCCGATTGTCCGCATCACCAATATAAATTTGAGGCCTGGCGATAAATCTTTCGAGCAGCTCCTTTCTGAAATAGATGAAGGCATCTATATGAGCGGGGTTCGCTCCTGGTCGATTGATGATGCCCGGCGATATTTCCAGTTCGGATGCGAAATCGGCTGGTTGATCGAGGGTGGCAAGCTGACTACGCCGATTAAGAACCCGACCTATTCCGGTTGCACCACCGATTTCTGGAATAAGTGCAGCGGGATAGCCGACAGGAATTCATATCGAATCTGGGGAACTCCCAACTGCGGCAAGGGCCAGCCCGGGCAAAACGCCCGGACGGCGCAGGGCGCCTCGCCGGCTCGCTTTGACAATATCGAGATAGGAGGATGATATGATGCTGGATATAGAAAAGACCATGCAGATTGTCAAGAAAGCTGTCTCATTCTCCAAAAGCGATATGTGCGAGGCTGTCCTGGAGCATCAGAGATTATCGTTGACGCGGTTCGCTGAATCGCGAATCAGCGACAATATCGATACCACCGAGACCATTCTCTATATACGTTCCGTTAAAGACAAAAAAATCGGTGTCACCGCCACCGGCGATCTGGCCGAGCCGGGAATCCGCCGGGCGGTCGAGGACAGTGAGAAAATCATGAGCTATATGGCGCCGGATGAAAAATTCGTCTCGCTCCCCGGTCCCGGTGAAAAAACGCCGGAGGGAAAGTTTATGATTCCCGCCACCGAAAGATTCGGCCCCAAAGAGCGCGCGCAGATTGTGGAAAAAATAGGTATGGTCGGCCGGAAGGGTAATCTGAAGGCATCGGGGGCTTTCCGTATCGAGCATAACGGTCTGGCTGTCGCCAACAGTCTCGGCCTGGAGCGTTTTTTCATGGGCAACAATGCGCAGCTATCGCTCACCATGTCGGGTGAAAATGGCAACTCGGGCTGGGCGATGGAATTCAATAAGGATGCCTCGCAGATAGATTTTCACTCCATCAGCAAAAAAGCGACGGAAAAGGCCGCCCAGTCGCTTAATCCTGTTACGATTGAGGACGGCCAGTACACCGTCATACTGGAACCGGCGGCGGTCGGACAGCTATTATTATTGCTTTCATTTATGGGCTTTGGCTGCAAGACATTTTATCAGAACCGCTCTTTCATGGCAGGAAAACTCGGCGAAAAAATCGCCGGAGAGAATTTCAGCGTTATGGAGGATGCCGATGATCCTGATTTCAACTACTGTCCCTTCGATTATGAAGGCGTTCTTCGTAAAAGCGTTCCGCTGATCGATAAAGGCATCGCCACCGGCGTCGTGTATAATTCTTACTATGCCAACCTTATGAACGCCGCCGCCACCGGTCACGCTCTTCCCGCAACGAATAATTACGGCCCGTATCCAAAAACACTATCAGTTGCACCGGGCGACAGCAGAATCGAGGAAATGATCAAATCGACTGAAAAAGGCGTTCTTATTACTCATTTCTGGTATTTGAACTTTCTCAATCCGATGCGAACCATGGTTACCGGAACGACACTGGACGGGACTTTCCTGATAGAAAACGGCGCCATCAGCCATCCGATAAAAAACATGCGCACCAATCAATCAATACTGGAAGCTTTCTCGAATATCGAGATGATCTCATTCGACCGGGTAATCTATCCGCAGTATTCGGTACTGATGAAAGTCCCGGCCATGAAAATAAATAATTTCAATCTGGCGGCGGAAGAGGAGGATGACAGCAAATGCTGAGACGCGAATTTATCAAAGCATCCTTTATTACATTCGGCGGGGTGGTTCTGGCTCAGAACGCCCTGATGTCTATGCCACTGACTGATACGAATCGGAACAAACGAAAAGCCGGCAGGCCGGTGTATCATCTGCACGGGCATGCCCGTTCCGGTTGCGCCACGCCTCCGGAATTGCAGTATATTCTCGAAAACGGCATAGCATCACTGCCGTTCTGATTATGGAAAA
>JBFMFJ010000518.1:0-2308 GCA_040752235.1 Candidatus Zixiibacteriota bacterium
GACAGCAAAGGTGCCCCGCCGGAATTTCTCAGCACGCACCCGTCGGATGTTACCCGCATAGAAAACCTGAAAAAGCATTTGCCCGAGGCCATGGAGTACTACCGCAAGAGCCGGGGGATGTAAAAAACTCGGGAATATCAGTAAATTTGAAGGCGGCACTCACGGTGCCGCCTTTTTATTTAGTTGTATTTTAATCCGGCCCGGAATATTTTTTCACCATAACATTTTGGAGGATCTATGAGAAGGCAACAATATCTCATTCTTATATTATTATTTCTATTATCCATGTCCGTATTCGGCGCCACCATGATATTTGATGATTTATATTCCTATCCGCAAATAACCGATCCGCAGTTTTCGCCGGATGGCAAATCGATTGCGTTTGTCATCAAGACAACCGACCTCGATTCCGGAACGACTATCAGCCATATCTGGCTGATGAACTGTGACGGCTCCAATGCAAGACAGTTCATCGATCTGCCGGAAGGATCGAGTCATCCACGATGGTCGCCGGACGGCAAATATCTGGCCTTTATAGCCGATGACGCTGAAGGCAGCCAGCTTTACCTGTTAAAGGCGGATGAAGGTTTACCGCGGCGTGTCACAACTCTCTGGGGTGAGGTCTCCGGTCCGGAGTGGGCTATATCGTCAGACAAAATCATCTTTTATTCGACTGTTTATCCGGGCTGTGACAGCGATAGCTGCAATCGCGCGCGCGACGAGGCGGATAAAAATAATCCTGTCAAAGCCAGGCTCTATGACAAACTGCTTTTCAGGCATTACGACAGCTGGGATGACGGCACCAGGAACCAGCTGTTTATCTATGATGTTATAGGCGATTCGGCATATCAGCTGACTCATGGTGACAGGGATGTCCCGACCAATATTCTCGGCGGCGACATCGATTACGCTCTATCCCCTGACGGCCGCGAAGTCTGCTATACCATGAATTGCGATTCAATACAGACTCTCGGCACTAATAATGATTTATTCACCATTCCGACCGATGGCGGAGAGTCGACACCGATAACCGACAACAAGGGCCAGGACGATTATCCGGTCTATTCGCCCGATGGTAAGTACATCTGTTATCTATCGCAGGCACGTGCCGGCTATGAATCGGATCAACTGGATTTGATATTATATGACCGCAAGTCAGGTGATCGAATAAACATTACCAGAGACTTCGATCGTTCGATCGGGAGTTTTGTCTGGGGCCCGAAAACTGATTTTATATACTTCCTTGCCATAGATCGAGGTTACAACAAAATCTGGCGGGTAAATATTAAAAAATCAAAAGTTGAATGCCTGATGGATGACATGTCTTATAAAAACCTGTGTATCTCCCCTGACGGCAAAACCATAACTGCGGCCGGGACACTATCCGATCAGCCTTATGAGTTCTTTTCCTATGATCTTAAAAGCAAAAAGAAAAAGTGCTTGACGAATTTTACTACTGAATGGTGTGCACGACTTGATTTAAATCGCGCTGAGCAGTTCTGGTTTCCCGGCTTTGATGGCGACTCGGTGCAGGGATTTATAACATTCCCGCCCGATTTCGACTCAACGAGGCTCTACCCTCTGGCATTTTTAATCCATGGTGGTCCGCAATGGTGCTGGCTCGATGATTTCAACTATTATGGCTGGAATACGCAGTTAACGGCGGCACAGGGTTATATCGTGGTGCAGATCAATCCACACGGCTCGCTTGGATACGGCCTCAAATTCAAGGAGTATGTCTCAGGGAACTGGGGCAAAGGTGACTATGACGACCTGATGCTGGGTCTTGATTATGTTTTGAAGGCCTACCCGAATATCGACTCGACCCGCATGGGGGCGTTGGGACGGTCATATGGCGGTTTTATGACCAACTGGATCAATGGGCACACCGACCGTTTCAGGTGCCTGATTACAATCGATGGTTCCTTTGATCAGATCAGTGGCTATTATGCCACCGATGAGTTATGGTTTCCGGAATGGGAGTATAAAGGCACACCATGCACCAATCGGGAAGAATATATCCGATCGTCTCCGTCAACCTATGTTGAGAACTTCAAAACCCCGACATTAATCATTCATGGCCAGAAAGACTATCGCATCGATGTCTCGGAGGCGTTTCAGATGTTTACCGCTTTGCAGCGTCGCGGGGTGCCGTCGCAACTGCTTTATTTCCCAGACGAAGGTCATTCTATCAAGAAAATAAAAAATCACCGTTATGTTTATGAAAAACAGTTCGAATGGCTGGCAAAGTGGCTGAAGCAATAAAAAGACTTCAATCTTGAAAAAGACGGCCCGCCGAAACGGACCG
>JBFMFJ010000519.1:0-2294 GCA_040752235.1 Candidatus Zixiibacteriota bacterium
CGGCAAGACGCGGCCCCCAATCATAATCGGCATTTGCATTTGAGACCCACCAATTGAAAGAAAAATTCGCCGAATCGGACGGCGCTCGCAGAATTCTGACGCCGGTCACGGCGACAAGAGAGTTGCTGGTATATGGACATGGGTCATAGCTGCTTTGTTTGCCGTCGTTGTCGGCAATCCAGGCGATATTGACATCATTATCAAAACCGCATCCGAAAGGGAACTCTTCTGAAGTTAAAAAACCGGTGACATCATCGGTGAATCCCTCGAAACTGCCCGAAGTCTTAACATCACCATCCACGTACAATCCGATATAGGCATTGTTAAGAGCGTTTTGTCCGATGTTCTTGAAACTGCAATCGAACAAAACGAAATCCTCGGCAAAAGCATAACTCCAGGCATAACTCCTTTGAGTAATTTCCAGATTCAAAGGTATATGCGGCCGGCCGTCAAAAGCATCATTTGCAACATACATGGGATCGGTAAGAGTATCGGTAAATAAGGCTATGAAATCCTGTTCCGAAACAGCCCTCGGATCGATCCCGGAGCGGTCTATTATTTCGCCCCGTGGATATGTGTCCGGCCAAAATTCTCTTGTGGCCTGCCAGCCGTCGGCTCCGACCGAGACAAGGGTATCACGACCGACCACGGCGCCGACCCAATATGCTCCGGCAAAAAGATATGATTGCATACTGGGATATGGATATTCGCAGGATGGTAATGACTTGCAGTCCGAGGTAAATTTGGATCCAAGCTGCCCGGTGTTTGTAATACACAAACCGATTTTGCCTATATCATGCAATCTGCACTCAATATATGGCGGATCCGACTTTATTTTGCATGGAATACGCTGCGAATCACTATCATAAAGAGTCCGCGAAAAAACGGAGCCGCATATTAAAACCAGAATAACTGCCAAACCCCAAAATACTACTTTGGAAATATGTTTCATTAACGCCCTCCCCTGATTTGATTTATCAATAATATAAGCTCTAATTGTGGAATGTCAACCCGTTTATCCAATTTGGCTTCCTGTCAATATTTGTCATTTGTCCAAAATTATAAAAAAAGGCCGGGCTTTCACCCGGCCTTACAAAATATATAATATCTCCATCTACCCCATAAACGGATATTTAAAATATCTCGGTGTCAGGAAATTCTCCTTAATCGATCGCGGTGATGTCCACCGAATCATGTTCAACCATGACCCGGCTTTGTCATTGGTGCCTGATGCGCGCGCACCGCCGAACGGCTGCTGCGCCACAACCGCCCCGGTCGGTTTATCGTTGATGTAGAAATTCCCGGCTGCCTGACGAAGCATTTTTGAGGCAGTAACGATTGCCTTCCGGTCTCTGGCGAAAATGGCTCCGGTGAGAGCGTAAGGCGATGTCTGGTCGCATAAATCAAGAGTCTTTTCATATTCGTTGTCATCATATACATACAGGGTAATCACCGGGCCGAAGATTTCCTCTTCCATCAGTTTGAATTTCGGATTGGTCGTGACGACTATGGTCGGCTCGATAAACCACCCCTTGGAATCATCGTACTTCCCGCCGCAAAGGAATTCCGCTTCTTTCGACTCTCTGGCATAATCGATAAAAGCCACGATATCATTGTAGGCGCTGCGGTCGATAATGGCATTGACAAAATTGGTCACATCCTCAACCCCGCCCATCTTGACATCCTTCATATCGGCCAGCAGTTTCTCTTTGATCTTCGGCCAGAGCGATTTGGGAATATAACTGCGCGAGGCTGCCGAGCATTTCTGTCCCTGGAATTCGAACGCGCCGCGGATTATGGCCGTCGCGACTTCCTCGACATTGGCCGAATTGTGCACGAAGATGAAATCCTTGCCGCCGGTTTCACCGACAATACGCGGATATGATTTGTACTTCGCGATATTGGTCCCGACCGTTTTCCACATCGTCTGAAAGACGCCGGTCGAACCGGTGAAATGAATGCCGGCCAGATCCGGGCTCTTAAGAACATACTCCCCGACATCGGCGCCCCGGGCGGTCACCATGTTGATAACACCGTTCGGCAGCCCGGCTTCTTTGAGAATCTGCATTATCATATAGGCGGTGTATGTCACCGATGAGGCCGGTTTCCAGACCACCGTATTGCCCATGATCGCCGGAGCTGTCGGCAAATTACCGGCAATCGAGACAAAATTGAACGGTGTCACGGCAAACACGAAACCTTCCAGTGGGCGATAATCCAGCCTGTCCCAGATACCCTTGGCATTGTCCGGCTGCATATTGAAAATTTGCTCGGCATAGTAAACATTGTACCTG
>JBFMFJ010000520.1:0-2291 GCA_040752235.1 Candidatus Zixiibacteriota bacterium
AGGTCCTTCGTCATATCAAGAGAGACTTCCCGAGTGTGGAGGTAATCCTTCTCAGCGGCCATCCATCGGTCGAGGCCGCCCTGGAAGGTGTCCGGCTCGGCGCCAGCGAATACTTGAAAAAACCGCCGGATATAGAGGATCTGACCGAAACCATCAGGAAATTGTATCTGGAGAAGAAGAAAGCCTACTTCGAGCAGCAGCAAAAATTGATCGATGAAATTCGGAGGAGGTTTCCCGAATAATCCGCCGTACATGCCGGGAATCTACCCGGCCCAAACGGCCTTTAAATATATGGGAAAGGGTGTGTAACAATGCAGGAATCAACAAAGTCCAAATCATCGGCCTACGATCGTTATGTGGACTATAAGCGATTCTCGATTGCAGTGGCGCTTTTCGTGATAATTATCATGCTTCCGATTCCTCGCAGTATGCTTGACGTCGCCGTCGAGTATACCATGGGAGAAAAATATGTTCAGAATTTTTACGCCCGGGAGCTGTTCGGAAAAGACCGCCAGGACATTGAGCAATGGCAGAAGTTAACGGTCGAGGCGCTTGATGTGTGCATGAAACAGGGGGTATCCAGAAAAGAGACCGCTCTCAAGCGAAGCGACAAAGACCTTCGAAAGGCCGGGGTTCGAGGCGAAGATATTCACTTCAAACAATACCGGGCCTTTATCGAAGGTACCGATAAATCTGTCATCGAGAATCTTCTCATACAGGGACGGCAGCTTCGTAATGACAAACTTGACTACAGCATGCTGACCGAAAAAGAACAAAAGGATGTCAGCAAAGCGGCAAAAAATATTCTCGTCTGCATTGCCATGGTCGCATTCGTTGTCGTCTGTTTTGTGACGGAGGCCATCCCCCTGCCGGGCGTTGCCTTCTGCATCGGGTTGATTCTGGTATTCTCGGGGATTGTCTCTCGGAGCGACATCGCCCAATTATTCTGGTCCGACGCCTGCTGGTTCATTATGGGCAGCCTGATGTTCGCGGCCGCTTTTGTCAAAACCGGTGTCGACAAACGGATATGCCTGACCATCTTCAGATACCTCGCAAAACCAAGCGTCAAATGGGTCACCTTTATAATGATTCTTGTCATTTCACCGGCGGCATCATTTATCTCGGATCACGCTCTGGCGGCGATCTTCCTGCCGATTGGCGTTATCCTATACTCCAATAGTCTGACCAAGTCGGTGCCTGAGGACAACGAACTGGCCAAGCTGCTGATGATCACGATCGCCATGGCCTGCAATATCGGTGGATTCGGCGCCCCCTCAGGAGGCGCCCGCAATGTCATCATCATGACATATCTTGAGGATATGTTCGGCATATCGATCGGCTATGGACAGTGGATGCTCTACGGCATGCCGTTCGTTATCATTATGATGCCGGTTTTGTGGGTTACTCTCAACCGGGTATTCAAGCCGAAAATCCAGGATCTTCGCCCGGCATTGCTTTCGCTTCAGAAAGATATCGATCACATGGGCGGCTGGAACAGAAAACAGATTATTGCCCTGGTGATATTTCTCGTAATGCTTTTTGGGTGGATTACCGAGCAATCACTCATTACGAAGTTGATCGGGGTCAGGCTCGGTATCGGCGTGATTGCCATTGCCGGAGCTGTGGCCTATCTCTTAACAGGTGTCGTCAACTGGCGCGATTATCAGGAAAAGGTCGACTGGGGTGTGGTCTGGTTGTATGCCGGGGCTATCGTTTTCGGACGATTGCTCGATCAAACCGGCGCCGCTTACTGGATGGCGCGTTCAATCGTCGAAGTGCTTGCGGAAATCGGCCTTAAATCGGGGACGGTTTTGCTCGGGGCCGGGAGCGCGGTGACGGTGTTTATGACCAATCTGATGGCCGATGGTCCGGCCGCCGCGGCGGTCGGCCCGATTACTCTTAATATGGCCTCTGTCGCCAATCCGGGGACAACCCTGGTGCCGTTTATGGGACTGGCCACCGCCTGCGCGTCATCAATGGCATATTTGTTGATTATAGGAACACCGCCCAACGCTATCGTATACTCGAGCGGATTTCTTACGGCGAGGGATTTCCTGCGGGCCGGAATTTTCTGCACCATTATTGCCTTTGCGCTTTTGATTATAATGAGTATGTTTTACTGGGGCATTCTTGGATTCGGCAATCTGCCGTCGGCATAAGATAGAAGGAGTACCAATTATGGATAACAATAAAACAAAACTGAATCTGCTTCTGGTGGATGATGAAGCCGATTTTCGCAGAGCCACGACACAGGGGCTCTCGCGACGAGGGTTCAGCGTGGATCAGGCAGC
>JBFMFJ010000521.1:0-2289 GCA_040752235.1 Candidatus Zixiibacteriota bacterium
GTCGTTTCTCGCCGCCGCGCATTTCCACCATTCGTGATAACTGGCTGACGGCAATAACAGGGATATTCAATTCCTTGGCCAATGTCTTCATGGATCGCGAAATCAGCGCCATTTCCTGCTGACGGTTCTCAGCGCGGACGCCGCTGGTCATCATTTGTATGTAGTCAACGATAATGAGGCCGACATCATGCTGGGCTTTAAGACGTCTCGCCTTGGCGCGCATCTCGACCGGCGACAAAACCGCGGAATCATCGATATAAATATTGGCTTCACTCAATGGATCGGCGGCAATCGACAACCTTTGCCAGTCGGCGTCGCGAAGTCGATTAGTCCGAAGCAGATGCTGGCTGATTCTGGCGCGGCCGCAAAGAAGACGAAGCACCAATTGCTCTTTCGACATTTCAATCGAGAACACACCGACCGGAACCTGTTTCTCAACCGCCATGAACTCCGCAATATTCAGAGCAAAGGCAGTCTTACCCATTGAGGGACGCCCGGCGATAACCACGAATTCACCATCATGCAAACCGCCGGTCATGGCATCAAGCTGTGCGAATCCGGTTTCTATCCCGCTCAATCCGCCCTTGGTATCCTGGAAATGTTCGATCTGTTCGAAAGTACTTGGCACCAGCTCGGCCATCGAGATAAATCCTTTGCGCAGCCGGCTCTCGGAGATGGCGAAAATATTCTGCTCGGCCCGGTCAAGAATCTCCGAAACTTCATATTCAAGATGGTAACAGCTTTTCACGATTTCGTTGGAGGTATTAATCAGATTACGAAGAACCGATTTCTCGAGAATTATCTTGGCGTATGATGCCGCATTGGCGGTGGTGGCGATGCCGTCAACCAGTTCTATCAGGTATACACGCCCGCCGATATTATCGAGCTGATTCATCTTGGTCAGCTCTTCGGCGACGGTGGTGATATCGCAGGGCTCATTCTTTTCAAAAAGACTCAGGATGGCCTTGTATATCAGGCGATGTTTGGGAACATAGAAATGTTCGTTAGTAGGAAGTTCCTCGATAATGGATGAAATGACTTCGGGGTCTTTTAAAATTGACCCCAGGACATCCTGCTCGGCCTCGACTGATTGAGGCGGCTGCATCCGGGCGACTTCTTTATCTTTATCAGTTTCCGGCCTCGTTGCCATAATATTATCCCGCCGTTAATTCATCAAACTTCTGCCGGAGACGCTGGACATCTTCCCAGGTGTCGCGCTTATACATCGGAAACCGCAATAACGCCGCCGGATGATAGGTAACTATAAACGGGATGCCGCTGAAATCATGCCAATGCCCTCGAAGCTTCCCCAGCGGGGTGGTTGTCTGCAGCAATCCCTGAGCGGAAATGCGCCCCAAAGCACAGATGATTTTCGGCTTGATTAATCGTATCTGCTCCATCAGATACGGCATACATGTTTGCATCTCGTCAGGCTGAGGATCGCGATTGTTGGGTGGGCGGCACTTCAGAATATTGGCAATATAGACATCTTCCCGCTTGAAATTTATCGCGGCCAGAATTTTATCCAGAAGCTGCCCGGCGCGTCCCACGAACGGCTCGCCCCGGAGATCCTCATCGCGACCCGGCGCCTCGCCGATGAACATGACATTCGCCTTTGGATTGCCGACACCATAGACGAATTTGGTCCGGGTCGCCCCCAGCGGACATTTCTGACACTCGCATACTGCCTTTTCGTGTGATCCCAGTGAGCGGAATTGAACAACCTGCTTTTTTGTCTTTCCGGACAGAATTAATTCTTTTCGCTTGCTGCGGACTTTTCCGCGGTCGATAACAATATCACCCAGCCCGATCTGCATCTGGCTTCGGGCCGCCTTCCTGAGCATGGCGGTGGTCTTGGGATCAAGGCGGCTTTTTAATATGGCCATTTTATTTCAACCTGCTAATTTTTTCGATAAGGACTCGCGCCAGTTCCATCTTGGGCATCGCAGGAACAGGCTCAATATGCCCTTTTTTATCGATAAGTGTCACCTTGTTTTGATCGCTCTCGAACGGCACGCCATCTTCCATGCTGTTTAAAATAGCCAAATCCAGTCCCTTGTTCTTCAATTTGGCCGTGGCGTTTTTAACCCCGTTCTCGGTTTCAAGAGCGAATCCGACAATTCTTTTACCCTTCTTTTTGTCCTTCACAACAGCTTTCAATATATCTATTGTTGAGGACAATTCAAGTTTGAAACTTTCCCGTCCTTCTTTTTTTATTTTTTGGGAAGCCGCTTTTTTCGGCGTGAAATCAGCCGGAGCGGCGGCCATAATCAAAATATCCGCTTTTTT
>JBFMFJ010000522.1:0-2272 GCA_040752235.1 Candidatus Zixiibacteriota bacterium
CTGGAGCAGATTGGGGTGATTGCAGAAAAACATAAAAGTCGGTGGCCGGACACCACTTTGCGTTACGTAGAACAGCTTAATATATTTTCCCTGCACCGCAGCGGGGGGCTGTTTCTGGGTGATTTCTTCCAGAAAATTGTTTAGTTCAGGGGTGCTTATTTCGCTATGCCAATTTTCATAGATATGGTCCACCAGGGAGATAGTCTTAAGGACTCTTTGACCGGTCAGGGCCGAAATATAAATTACAGGCAAATATGAAATGGTCCTGGCAAATTCGCGAATCTGGGCGGTGAAAATGTCGGCGGTACGCTCATCCTTTTCCACCAGATCCCATTTATTGACCGCCATCACAATGCCCTTTCTGGCCTCGACCGCATCTTCAATGACTTTGAGATCCTGAACGGTCAGCCCCTGGGAAGCATCTACCAGAACCAGCGCCACATGGCAGCCTTCAATTGCCCGCAGAGTTCTAAGCGTCGTGAAGTATTCGATATCTTCCTTGACTTTGGCCTTCTTCCTCAGGCCGGCCGTGTCTATTAAAACATATTTTTTGCCATCCAATTCAAAGGGAGTATCGACGGCGTCACGAGTGGTGCCGGGCACTGGCGAAACGATGGTCCGCTCCTCCCCTATCAGCCGGTTAATAAACATCGATTTGCCGACATTCGGCTTGCCGATTACGGCTATCCGAACAGCTTCGGTGTCTTCTTTCTCACTCTCGGCCGAGGGGAGCATCTCGACAATCAGATCAAGCGCCTCGCCGATATTTCGTCCCACCGTGGCCGAAACAGCCAGCGGCTCACCCAGTCCCAGCCTCATAAACTGGAATCGTTCATATTCCTGGGTGTCATTGTCGGCCTTGTTGGCCACCAGCAGAACTTTCTTGCCGGATTTCTGAAGTTTGGCTGCGATTTTCTCATCGACCTCATCGGGGCCGGTCCGGCTGTCCACGATAAAAACAATCAGGTCGGCCTGATCGATGGCAATCTCCGACTGCTCCAGCACCATCCGGTTAATACCGGTTTTGGTGTTGGGAATCATGCCGCCGGTATCAATCAGGTAGAACTCGCGTCCGGCCCAGTCGCACAGCGAATAGTTGCGGTCGCGGGTGACTCCGGGTGTATCATCAACAATAGCCAGCTTCTTGCGAAGAAATCGATTGAAAACGGATGACTTCCCGACATTCGGTCGTCCGATAATCGCCACCAGTGGTGTACTCATGCCATTGCCTCTTTCAATGTGTCGATCATACTGTAATCCCCGGCTTCAACCCGAATACCCGCTTTATCCCTGAACTGCTCCAGCGACATGTCGTCCAGAAAAAGCATGTCGTTATTTAAGCAATTCGGCGGCAATAAAGCAATATCATAATTACGGGCAATCTTTTTCATTTGTGCGAGAATATCTTTGCCGGTCAGCAGCCCGCTGACTGTAACACTTTTTCCCCAGAAATTGTTCTCGACCGGAAACAGGTCGATTTTGAATCCATCCTTCTTCAAAGGGTTGATAATGCTTTCAATGAAATTACTAAAGGCGGATCGCCCGGTCATAACGGCGATCTTTTTATTACGGGGCAGTGTCTTCAAATACCGTCTGCGCCTGTTAAAATCAGCGATAAAGAGGCGCATCATTCCAATACCATTTTCGAACTGCTCCATGGTTTCATATTCCGAGAGTCCGGGCAGATCCCTTTCGGAAAGAATATAGAACTCATCAGCCGCAAAGACAAAGCGCGTCCCGGATTGCCTGAGAAATTCCTTTTGTCTTGAATGTATGTAAGCCACCAGGGCATCGGCTTTGGCTTTATCGAATGAGGTCAACTGCGGCAGTTTTTCGCGATAGCGGGTCAGACCGACCGGGACAACACCAAGAGTCTGCACCGCCGGATACAGCGAAAATAGATCATTGACAGTCTTTTCCAGATGCGCGCCGTCATTGACACCGGGGCATACCACCACCTGCGTATGAAACGTGATTCCATTCTCGGCCAGATGCCGTAGTTGAGGCATGATCGGCGGAAGGTTTTTATTATTGAAAAGATGCTGCCTTAAATTATCATCCGTGGCATGCACCGAAACATATAACGGCGACAGCCGCTGCTCGATGATCCTCCGCATATCATTGTCGTCAAGATTGGAAAATGAAATAAAGTTGCCGTGCGTGAAGGACAGCCGGAAATCATCATCCTTGACATACAGCGAGCGGCGCATCCCTTTCGGCTGCTGATGCACGAAACAGAAAATACATTTATTCTTGCAGCGGCAGATTTTAT